>JAICXV010000431.1 GCA_025934545.1 Verrucomicrobiia bacterium | reverse complement strand
GGAACCAGCCGCCGTCGACGGGCGTTTGCAGGGAAATTTCCTGTCGCGTAAAACTGTTCGTGCCGCTTTGCACATAAGCCCACGCTTTGCCGATAAATTGAACGGTCGCAGTGTCGGGAATGGTGTTGCCCTGTTGCGGTGCGCTTTTTGTTTGTAACAATGCGGAGACAGCCGCGCCGGGCCGCAACTCGGTCGATTCGCATTGGACGATAAAACTTTCGCCCTGCGTTTTTGGATCAACCTTCGTCGCGCGCGAAACAATCTTCGCCGGCTGCCACGGTCCGTCGCTCAAGGTCTTGATGCGAACGCCGCCCGGTTCGCCGGAAATAGTTTCGCCGGTCGGCAAATCAACGCGCGCCAAAACCGTTTTGTTCGCAATCAATCCGTTGATCAAAGATTGCGAATCATCGGCCGAAAGATTCGCGATGCTTTGTCCCCACTCCAATGCGACCTGTTGTTGCTGTGCTTTAAGTTTTATTTCGTTGGCGCGCACGTCGGCTTCGGCCGTTTCCAAAGTTTTGCGCGCAACATTTTCGCCCTGCTCAAATAACGATTTGGCTCGGGCCGCTGCTTTTTTGGAAGTGTCGAGGGCGACGGTTGTTGCGGAAATTTCGCTCTGGGCCGTAACCAACGCAGATGGATCAATGACCGTGCCGTAGGCGGCCATTTCCGGGATGTGCTGAGTCGCTTTAACTTCGTCAACTTTGAGGTCGATGCGCTTTTGAGCTTCGTCGGTGACGGTGAGAATGACGTCGCCTTTTTCGTTGCGTTTGATTTCGACCTGTTTGGCCTCGGCGGGTTTCGCGTCCTTCGCGCCGGCTTCGGCGGGTTTGTCGGCAGGTTTCGAACAACCGGCCAGCAACACACAAAGCAAGGTTAGTGCGGCATAACAATGCCTCGTAAATAGTTTCATCGTTTATCCTTCCTGGCCGCAGACTGTGGCGGCATGAGCAGCGGAATATCGCCGGGTTCAGACACCGGCCGTTGCACGGCGGATTCGAGCGCACCCAGCGCTTGTTGCAAAACGTGCAGTGATTCCAATTGAGCGCGGCGCGCTTCGAGCCACTGCAACCGCGCGATCCACACCGCCGATTGATCTGCCTCACCAGCCTGAACGGTTGCCTCGGCTGATTTGAGATTGCGCATTTGCGCGGAAATCAAGGCGCTGTCACCGGTCCATTGTTTGTATGTTCGTAAATACGCGGCAAGCGCGCGTTCGCTGTCCTGAATTGCGCCGGATTGGACTGCCAGAAAATGGATCTCGGCTTCCTTACGTTTTGCTTCCGCCTCGCCGATCGCGCCGCCATTGCGATTGAAGATGGGAAGTGTTGCTGAGGCACCAAATCCAAATTTGTGTTCACCCTGGTCGAACTCGTAGCCGGGACTCAGATGAATGTCCGGATATTGTTTGGCAATTTCGCCGTGCAACGCCGCTTCGCTTGCCGCGTATTCAGCCAATGAACGATTCACGTCCAAACGATTGAGCACACCGGCGGTTTGCACGGCTGCTTGCGAAACTTTTTCCGGACTGGGGGGATCGTCGTAACGCCAGTGAATCCGCAGTTTCTCGAATCCGGCCATCGGCATGCCGACTGACGCAGCCAACTGGTAGCGCGTATCGGCAAGGCGCGTCTCTGCTTTGGCAACGGCAATTGATGACGAGATGAGTTCTGAACGCGCCACGTTTACTTCGATGCGCGATGCGTCGCCCAACCGAAATTGCTTTTCGAGGCGCGTGACCAGATTGGAGTGCAACGTCGCTTCCGTTCGTAAATACTGCGCATCGAGGTCAGCCGCGTAATATTCAACCAGATTCGACCGTAGATCGCCGCGCACTTTCCAGGCCGCTTCACCCAACGCGAGCCGCGCCGCCAATGTGAGCTGCGCGGCTTGCTCGATGCGATGCTTTCGTTTTCCGGCGGTCTCAATCGGGATGTCCCAACTGAAACCCAACACCCACGGTGAAACCCCGGCGTCTGAATTCGCGCTGTATTGCGGCGCGAAACTAACGGTGGGATTCGGTCGTTCGCCGGCGGTGACGCTCGCAGCCGCAGATTCGGCGACGCGGGCGCGCGCCAGTTCGAGGTCCGGATGAAAATAAAAAGCGACCAGCGTGAGCGTTTCGAGGTCGAATTCTTGCGGCGGCCAATTCGTCGCCTGATCGGCGCGATTAGTCGCGATAAAATCCTTCAAACCGGGATCGTCAATCGAGCGCGCGCGGAACGCCGCTTCGGTTTTCGTGGGCGCGACAGGCGCGGGCTTGTAGCTTTGGCAAGCGGCGAGAAACCCCAGGCAAATGACAAACAAACAACGTCTCACAGGTCGCGTGTAGTCAATGGGAACGAACCAGCCAAATCAAGTAACTCTAGATGAAACTTTTTTCATCATCGTGCAGAAAATGCCCCTTCAATCGGCACAGACATGGTCGGAACCGATGTTTCTGATTTATTTCCGTTCTGATGTATGTTTGAATAACGGTTCGGCACGCGCCGTCAGACAAAAGCCCAGTTATGTTCATTCGTAGTTTTCGGCAAAAAGGGACCTGCTTATTCAAACTTTCGTGCCTGAGCGCGCTGTGTCTCAATTTTCTTTTGCTCGCGCCCGGCGCCCAAGCGCAGCCGAGCAAAGGATTTCAAATCCTGATGACGCAAGGGTTGCAAATGCAGGGGTTGTCGCAGTGGAATGATTATTGGACCTACTCCGTTTACAGCAACGGCAATTACTCGTCGGTCAATTGGGGAGGGGAATCGCACGCTGACTGGATGGCACCGCAGGAGTTATGGTCGCGCTGGGCCATGGACGAAACGCAAATGCCGCCGCAGAACCTCGGCAACGGCGATGAAGCGCCGATCATGCCGCAATTGTTCGCGTTGCAATTGGCTGATGAATGGAACTTGAACGATGACGCGACCCGAACGCGCCTCGTCACCTGGTTCAACAACGTTCGCTCCAATTTCCCGAACACCATTCTCTATCACAACAATTATGGCGGTCAGGTGTCCGACGCCGCTCTCGGTGATTTTATTACTCGCGCACAACCGGACATGCTTTGTTGGGACACATACCCGTTTCACACTGACGGTAGCGGTAATCCTATTTCCGGTCCGCCGGTCAATTGGTATGGCGACTTGCGCCGGTACCGGCAATTTGGCCTCGGCACCGGCCTCCCCGTGGCGCTTTATCGTCAGTGTTATCATTCCACCGCTGAACAAGTGCGCGATTGTTCGCCATCGGAATTCCGCCTGCTCACCTCCATGGGGTTGGTGTTCAACTACAAAATGATCACTGACTTTGTTTACAACGCCGGTGCGACCTCCCTGTTCACCATCGACAACACCGGATTCAACGGCGATACCGGCGCGCCCAAGCCTCTCTACTACGAAATGATGGACGCCAACAAACGCGCGCGAAATTTGGGCAAGGCGCTGCTGCGGTTAACGCCGGTGTTCGACCTGCACAATGCCAATGCCAGTCCGCCGCCGCCCGGCCCAACCAGCACGGATCCAAATTTCCCGACGGGCATCACGACCAGCATCATGTTTTTGCAAGGGCGGTATTTTAACGGGACAACCAACGCCAACTCGTTACCGATCGGGTTTGCCAGCGATCCGCAGGAATCGCCCAATCCGGCTAATCAATTCAACCTCATTTATAGCTGGTGGGAATTCGGCGTGAACGATCCTTACTTCAGCGGCTGGTTT
>JAICXV010000391.1 GCA_025934545.1 Verrucomicrobiia bacterium | reverse complement strand
GCCGCCGACGTTGAAGAATTATACCATCGAAGCCGACGTGATGAGTGAGGGCAATAAGCGGAAGATGTCGGACGTCGGCGTGATCAATCAGCGTTATTTGATTCGGTTGAAGGGAAACGAGCAGGCACTGGAGATTACGTCGAACCAGGAATTGTTAATGTCGCGAGTGCCGTTTAAGTGGACGCCGAACACGTGGTATCATTTGAAAGCGCGCGTTGACGTTGCTGCGGACGGTTCTGGAACGATTCACGCGAAAGCGTGGAAGCGCGGCGAGACTGAGCCGGAAAAGTGGACGAATGAACTTCCAGTGAAGATTGCCAATCCAAACGGGTGTCCGGGCCTGTTCGGTTTTTCGCCGCAGGACCAGCGTCTTTTCATCGATAACATCTCTGTCACCGCAAATTAATTTTGACCATGAAAACAAAAATTTCTCTTTGCATGGCGCTGTCGATTGCGACAGCCGCGACGACGTTTGGCGCTGATTGGCCACGTTGGGGTGGAAACGATCCCGGCCGCAATATGTATTCGCCGGAGACGGGTTTGCCGGATCATTTCACGTCGGACAAAAGCGGTCGGGTGGAGATGAAGACCGGCACTGAAGATGTGGATACGAAGAATTTGCCCGCGGCAAAATGGGTGGCGAAGCTCGGGTCGCAGAGTTACGGGAACGTTGTGGAATCGGGTGGAAAACTTTTCATCGGCACGAACAACGAAAATCCGCGTGACCCGCAGCATCAAGGCGACCGCAGTATTTTGCTCTGCTTAAGCGCGAAAAACGGCGATATGATTTGGCAATTGGTCATCCCGAAATTGGCGTCGGGCAAAGTGAACGACTGG
This sequence comes from Verrucomicrobiia bacterium, assembly GCA_025934545.1. GTDB lineage: Bacteria > Verrucomicrobiota > Verrucomicrobiia > Limisphaerales > Palsa-1400 > JAICXV01. Next base: position 3,076 of record JAICXV010000391.1, on the reverse strand, counting down.
GAAAATCTTGGGCTGTTATCGTCGCCGTGCGTGCAAAACAATCGCCTTTATATGGTAAGCAGCCGTTGCGAGGTTTTGTGTTTGGATACCGAGGGGATGGCCAATGGCAATGACGGGCCGTTCAAGGATGAGGCGCAGTATGTTTCTGGCCCGGGCCATCCGCCCGCGAAAATCGGGCCGAAAGATGGCGATATTATTTGGCGTTACGACATGATGGATGAGCTCGGCGTGTTTCCACACAATGCGTCGAACTGCTCGGTGCTGGTCGATGACGATCTGGTTTATGCATGCACTTCGAACGGGCAGGACTGGACGCACGTCAATGTGCCGTCGCCTAATTCGCCCAGTTTTATCGCGTTGGATAAAAACACGGGGAAACTGCGGGCGGAAGATAACGCGAGCATTGGTCCGCGCATTTTTCACGGGCAATGGAGCTCGCCGTCCATCGGTGTAGTGAATGGCCGCAAGCTCGTATTTTTTGGTGGTGGCGACGGTATTTGTTACGCGTTTGATGCGAAGCCGCAAAAGGGCACAGGTGCGTCAATTGAGCCGGTGGTGCCCGGACCAGCGACTGGTCGCGAGGAAGATAAAGACACGGATTATCTGAAAAAAGTTTGGTGGTGCGACGTGAACCCGCCGGCCCGCCGCGCGAAAGATGCGACGCACAAATATCCCGCGCCAGAAGGCCCGAGCGAAATCAATGCAACGCCCGTGTTTTGGAAGAATCGCATCTACGTTGCGGTTGGCCAGGATCCTGAACACGGCGAAGGTGTGGGAATTTTGACCTGCATCGACGCGACGAAAACCGGGGACGTGACCAAGACGGGGAAGGTTTGGTCGTATGACAAAATCCATCGCAGTCTCTCGACCGTTTCAATCACGCCCGACGGTTTGTTGTTTGTTGGCGATTTCTCGGGGTTCCTGCATTGTCTCGATGCTGAGACCGGCAAGGTCTATTGGGTGCATGATCTGAAAGCGCACGTCTGGGGTTCCACAATGGTGGCTGACGGCAAGGTGTATATCGGCAATGAAGACGGCGATTTTTATGTTTTTGCGGCGAGCAAGGAAAAGAAAATCCTGAGCCAGACGAATCTCGGCGCGCCCGTTTACTCGACGCCGATTGTGGCGAACGGCGTTTTGTACGTGCATTCCAACACGCATTTGTTTGCATTCGCTGATCCAAATAAGAAGCAACCGGTAACGGATGCGCCGGCGAAGATTGATTTGCAGAAATAAATGAAAAAATTACTGCTGCTGATTCTGGTGATCGCGGTTTACGTGCTGCACCAGGATTATTGGAACTGGAACAAAACTGAACCGCTCGTGTTCGGCTGTTTACCGATCGGGTTGGCGTATCACGCCGGCTACTCGATTTTGTGCGCGATCACGATGTGGGTTTTGGTAAAGACAATCTGGCCCGCTCACCTCGAAGTTGAGGAAGAAAATTCGCAATCGGTAATCCGCAATCTGCAATCCAAATGATTCCAGTCGTCGTCATCTTTGTTTATCTCGCGATCATCGCCTTCATTGGCAGCGTGGCGTTTCGGCGCAGCAAAGCGAACACGGAAGATTTCTTTTTGGCCAATCGCTCGATCGGTTCACTCGTTTTCTTTCTGTCGATTTTTGCGACGAATATGACGGCGTTTGCGATTCTCGGCAGTTCGGGACAATCGTATCGACAGGGCATCGGTATTTACGGGTTGATGGCGTCATCGTCCTGTTTCGTTATTCCGATGACGATTTTTTTCATTGGCACGCGACTGTGGGCGCTGGGTAAACGGTTCGGACACCAGACGCAGGTGTCGTATTTCCGGGACCGATGGGAATGCAATCACATTGGGACCGTCATTTTTGGGCTGAGCGCGGCGATGCTCGTGCCTTACATGATTATCAGCATCATGGGCGGCGGCACGGTGCTGGCCGACATTTCGACTTCTGGTGAAACACATCAACCGCTGATTCCTTATGCGGCCGGTTGCGCGATTGTTGCCGCGGTGGTGACGGTAAACGTTTTCTTCGGTGGCATGCGCGGGACGGTTTGGGTTAATATTTTCCAAACGATTTTATTTCTCTGTTTTGGCGCGGTTGCGGTTGCGGTGATCAGCCATGCCTTGCCCGGCGGATTTGGCGAATATGTCAAAAAGATCATGGCCAATCCGAAAGCGCACACGTTGTTGACGCGCGAAAAAATGCCGCCGCAGTTTTTCTGGAGTTATACGCTGATTCCGCTGTCGTCGATCATGTTCCCGCACATGGCGATTATGTGTTTCTCGGCGAAAAAGGTCACCGCGTTCAAACGAACGGTTGTCCTTTATCCGCTGGCGATTCTGGCGATTTGGCTGCCGTGCGTTTTTCTAGGTGTGCTCGGCACCGTGACGTTGACAGGCAAGATCGATCCAGACGGCGTGTTGCTGCGGATGCTCGACACGTATGCGCCGGTGTGGCTGGCTGGTATTCTGGGCGCGGGAATTATTTCGGCGGTGATGGGCTCGGACGCGCACCAGGTGCTGGCGCTGAGTACGATGTTCACGAAAGACGTGTTTGCCCATTACGGCGGGAAAGAAAAGTTTGGCGAACGCGGTTCGGTTTATTTCGCGCGCGCGTTTATTCTCGTTGTCACGGTGATCGCATATTTCGTCGCACTGGAACTCAAGACCCGGCAGGGGATTTTCGAAATTGCGATTCGCTACGCCTTCTCCGGTTTTGCGGCGATGGCGCCGGTGATGATTGCGGCGTTGTTCTGGAAACGGAGCACGCAGTGGGGCGCGCTGGCGGCGACGTTGTTCGTTGCGATCAGTCTGATCGGGTTCGCTTGTCTTCAGGGAAAACCAGCCACGCCGCCGACCGCGCCGAAACCTGACGCGTCGGCGGTTGCAAAAACAACTCCGCCCGCGAAGCCGAAGGAGGATATCATTTGGAAAATTGGCGAAGGCCCCGACGCGATCAAAATTCTGTCGCGCAGTCCCGCCACCGGCGACGTCCGTTTCATGAATAATTATCTTACCGTTGTGCCAATGGTCCTCGGTTCGGCATTTTTCATGGTGCTGTTTTCGCTCCTGACGCGACCGCCGTCACG
>JAICXV010000203.1 GCA_025934545.1 Verrucomicrobiia bacterium | reverse complement strand
TCATCCAAAAAAATCGTCCCGTGGTCGGCTTGCTCGAAGCGCCCGATGCGTCGCGTTTCCGCTCCGGTGAACGCGCCGCGTTCGTGGCCGAACAATTCGCTCTCCAACAACGTTTCCGGAATCGCCGCGCAATTCACCGCGACGAACGGTTCACCCACACGATCGCTATGCTGATAAACCGCGCGCGCAATTAATTCCTTGCCCGTGCCCGTTTCGCCGCGGATCAGGACCGTCACCGGTTTCGCCGCGATGCGTCCGACCTCTTTATAAATTTGCTGCATAATGCGGCTGTTGCCGATGATCGCGTTCCCGCCCGTTTCGCCGCCGCCGATCTCCACCTCCTCAGTCATCAAGCGGCTGCTGTCGACCGCTTTGCCGACGAGATTGAGCATCTCCTCCATCTCGAACGGCTTAAGCAAATAATCGTAAGCGCCGAGCTTCGTCGCCTCGATCGCCGTTTCCGTCGTCCCGTGCGCGGTCATCAAAATGATTGGCAAACGCGGATTGAACGCATGCAGTTCTTTGACCAGCTCCAGCCCGTTCAGCCCGGGAAGTTTGAAGTCGCTGATGACCAAATCGTATTTACCGGCCTTGGCCATTTGCAGTCCGTAATCGCCGCGATCTGCGGATTGGACGCGATAATCCTCGTCCAACAAAACCCTCTCCAGCGCGGATGATGCGCTGTTATCGTCTTCGATGAGCAAAATCTTCGGTTGGTTCGCCATAAGTCGCGACGAGAACAGTTGACGGCATTTCAAGCCGATTATCAAGACTGCCGTCCCACGCGACTCTCAAGACACTTCTCCAACATCCGTCGCGTAAATTCGTAGACACCGTTCTGTCCCGACTCGCGCGGCCCAGCGACATTCAACACGCGCACATTGTGCTCGCGAATAAATTCCGCGAGCAAACGACCGCCGTTGCGACCGGGCGCGACAATTTTCAAAACCGGCTTTTTATATCGGCGCGCCAATTCTTCGGTTAAACGCGTCCCGCCACCCAACCGTTTCTTCAACGAAAAAATCACCGTCGCATCCGAATCGCGCACATTCCAACGCGTCCGTTGTGCCGGGTAAGACGAAGGAGTGGGTTTCAATCGATACTTTGCCGCGAGCCGACCGTCTTCGGCCCGTCGATTGGCCGGGCACCACCCGCCGTGCCGAATCTTATGTTCAATCGCAAAATCCAACGCCGCCCGATCTGCGCCGGTCTGACCACCGGAAATAATTTTTAACCGTAACCCGCGCATTTATTTATTCCCGTTCGTCGACACTGGCGTTGGCCAAACGATGTCGAGACCATACGGCCAATCGTTACGGACGCCTTTGGGCCGCTCTGCCCTTCCGTTGTCATCTGTGCCGTTGTCACCAATGGAATAAAGCGTGAACGTTCCGTCGGCGTTGATCCGATATCGCATTGGTTTGCCGTCCATCGGATCGATCGGCAACTCGGAACAAAATTCCGGCACGAGCGCCTGCAACGATTCCGGCAATTTTCCGTTCCGCAGTTGATAACGGCGAATCCCAATCGCGGCAATCGTCATTCGCCGCTGCGTTTCCCAATGAAAACAGTTCGTCGTCGCGAACGTAAATCCCGGGATCGTCACCGCGCTGATCGTATATTTGTAACGCGCGAATTTTTCGGAAAACGCCTGGTCAATCGCGTCGTGATCGCGTTGCGTCAATTTCCTCACATCATTCAACGGCACGCCGTTTTCTGCCATCCGGCAATGTTCGATAAAACTTTGGATCGATTTGAGATAAAACATCTCATCGCCTTGTGCCACCGATGCCCGCCAGATTGCGGTGCTGATGTGGTCGCGCCATCCTGCTTTCGTCGAACGCCAATCCCATCTAAACGCCGCGTCGCCGCGTCGCGCGTTTTCAATCAAATTGAATGTACGCATGCGATCACCGACAAATCCGAGTTCAACCGCATTGAGGATCGGCACTTTACCCCATTCGATCTGCAGTTCCTTCAATTGCTCGTCACTAAATCCGTCTGATTGCAACGCCTCCCACGTGGTCGCAAGGCCCAAACTTGCAATCGCGATGCGCACCATTTGTGAGATGAGCATCGGATCATCTTTTTCCATCCGCGCCATTCGCGCCATCGCCTGAAGGTCGGCAAATGCAGCAGGAATATTCGTTTCGTGCAGCGACGCTATTGTCGCCGCGCTGACCAGTTGGACTGCGCGTCGTTGTTGGACATAAATTCTGCGAAAACTATACAAGTTCGTTTGCCAACCCTGGTCGGGCTCTGGCTCGGATACGCTCTCGCGGATCTCTCGAAGTTGATTCTCGTTCGAACGCAGGAATCCCAAAAGCTTTGGCCACGACATTGTCCCCGTTGGATCCAGTGGCACAGTCGATCCCTGCCATGACACCGTCGCGACACCGGTCGTGCTCACGTCCATAACTCTAACTGGCGTCAACCCGCCGATGGTATCGGCTGCAGCAACGAATTTGTCCAACCGCGGCGTTCCATTCGTCATTTTTGGAAACGGCGGGTCGGTGAAATAAAGTCATTCCCCTTTCGCGCGAAGTTGCGCGATGTATTCGTCCACTTTGGATTTGCCGCGCATCGCCCAATTCAACGCGACGACGACTCCCAAAATCAGCAGGGCCGACCCGATCAGCACATACCGGCGCTTAATAGTCACCGGCAGTGTTTACACCACAGGCGCGCCAGAGTTGCGAGGCAATTTATGATTCGCAGTCGCGCCTATTTCGACGGCACTTCGTTCACCTTCGCGGCGAAAATAAAATCCGCTTCGGTCAATCCATCGACTTTGTGCGTCCAGAGCGTCACCTTCACCTGGCCCCACGCCAAATATATATCCGGATGATGACCGACTTTTTCCGCGAGTTCACCGAGGCGATTCGTGAAATCCAACGCCTCGCGAAAGTCTTTAAATTTCCATTCGCGTTCCAGGTGATGATTGCGAATGATCTTCCATTCGGGGCCGATTTCGCGGCCGAGACGTCCCAGTTCCGCAGCAGGCAAAGGTTCGGTCTGTCCCTTGCATTCCGCACATTCCTTCTCAGCTAGTGCATTCATAGGCATGGTATTTGACTCAGCGTACACCCGAAGGAACAAAATGCAACGTGCGGCGGTTTGTTGTCCCGGCTTCGGCGGCCAAACAATTGACTAGCGAAAAGGCGTTCTTCGTTCGAACCGGCTCAAGCCCAGACTACGAACTTAACGCCCTTCGTTGATCGAGGAGGGCAACATGCCATTGCCGAAGCCGGCGGGAGTATTCCACGGCTTCTCCGACATGTTTTCCGGCTCGTCAGTGGCGCAACCAGTCATGCCGACGGCGATCGTCGCCAGGACAAGTGCGGCCAATAAACTGCGCAGGAATTTACTCATTGATAACTTAAAACTTCGTCGCCTTCCATCACCTGGGCCTGAGTCCAGCCGGGCATGACGTTAGCGATCGCACGATGGTCTTTGACGTCGGCGACTTTCACTTTGGCCACCAGACGACCCCCACGGTTGACCAACAGCTCACCGCGTTTCAAAAGACCTTTGTCAGAACCAAGGTCGACGACGACAAAATCATATTTCGGATCCACCGCCAAGATATGGCCGGTCATCGGCGGCAAATGAACGATGGCGTTCGGGTCGCGATATTGGAGCAACTCGTTGTTCAATTCGACGATCTTGCCGTTCAAAATTTTGTTTTCAGCCGTGAACGTTTTGATCGTCGCCAGCGCCGATTTGTAGTTGGCCTGCAATTCACGGACTTGCGACGGCGAGATTTGCAGAATGCGCCATTGTTCCAAAGTCTGTTGAGCCGTGTCGCGTTCGGCTTTGGTGCGATCCAAGTGCGTGGTCAGGTTCTGATTGTTCTTTTCCAATTCGCCGACCTTGGCGATTTGCGTCTTCAATTCCTTTTGCGTCGACGCCAGTTCTTCCTGCGTGGACTTCAAAGTTTTCTTGGTCTCGGCCAATTCCTTTTTGGTCTTATTGTGCGCGGCAATTTCTGCAACCTTGGCCGCTTTCTCGGTATCGCGTTCCTGCATGGTCTGTTTCATGACCTCCTGGACCCTGAAAAATGCAAATCCACCAGCGGCCAAACCCGCCACAATCGCGATAGCTAAACAAATACGAAGCATGGGATACTAAAACCTTTCAAATTTGAGATTAGGCAACCCGCCACAAATGTCAACGCTGGGTTTGCCCCGGCAGGACGAGGCTCCCGCCGAGCCTTTTCCAGCCGCCCGACGCCCCTACGGGCCAACTGAATCTCGCGTTTTCACGGAGCGCGGACTTCAGTCCGCTTCAACACCGCTCGCACGCTGGCGTCAAATGTTAGACCGAGCGTCTTGTCGCGAAACTTAAGCTGAAGCGGACTAAAGTCCGCGCTCCTTGCCGCTCATGCCACCCACGCGCTGGGGCCGCGTGAGTGCACTGGCGCTTCGCTGGCCAAAGCTCCGGCCCACGCGATATCGCAATGGCTCGTCGGGTTCAACGCGTTCTTGCCTTCGGCGAACGCCCATCTCGTGCCGTTGAACATTTTCTTCAACGCATAATAATCGCTGGCGATATCGTGCGCGCCGCGCGGGAATCGTTTATCGGCAATGCTCAACTGATTCATCAGCGTGAAACCGAGGTTATGTTTTTCGCTCGCGAAATTGACCGACTTCCATCGCGACCAGAACTTCTGCGACGCTTCCCAACAAATCTGCCGGCCCAAACCCGTTTCGTCGCCCGCGCCGCAGACCTTCTGGCTGGCGCCCATGAACCAAAACAAAACCGCTTTGAGAAAATGCCAGTCTTCCGTGCGACAGCTAAAAAGCGCGCGCAACCAATACGTGTTGCCGGCTTTTTCATCGACGTAGATCACCGCCAAATCACCCTGCCCGCTCGCGGCGACATCGAAACCGAGCCGCCATTCGCCAGTGTTCGATTTGAGCGCGGGAAAAGTTTGTTCCAGCAAGTTCGCAAGGTTTTCCCGCCGTTGCTCCGCTTTATCCGGATCGAACTGGCCGAATTTTCGCTGGACTTCTTCGGCCTCGAGATGAACGCGCTCAATCTCGTAATCGTGCCGGCAGCGTTCGATGGCGCTCCATTCCACGATGTGATTGGTCGATGCCCCGAGCGGATTGCACATATACGCCTGCTGGAAAATTTCCTCATCGCGAGCGCGCGCCTTGCAATCGCCCAGGAACCGTTCGCGCGTGAATCTCGTCCGGCGCGAATTATTGATGACCTCGACCAACCCATTATCGATCGCATCCTCAATCGTGACTTTGAAATAAACATTCCAGGGAATATTTGCTTTTCCTTCGTAGCAGCCGACGTGAGGAGGCTCTGACTTCACCAGGTAGGGACGATCGCGCTGCGTCGTCCTCATATCCTCGCAGTCGTCCAAACCAATTTGAGAAGTTAGTTGGTTCTGGAATAAACGAGCGGACGACGCGGCGCGATCGTCCCTACCTTCCACGTTTCCGTCATTCGAATTTGTTTCGGATTTCATTCGCGCGCCGGACGTTCCG
>JAICXV010000434.1 GCA_025934545.1 Verrucomicrobiia bacterium | reverse complement strand
TCCTCGCGGCTGAGAAGCAGTTCGATGCTGAGTTGGCGCAGGGCAGGGCTCATTGTGCTCCAGTGCGACATAACAATTTTCGCCACTTGCGTGTCGTGATTGCGTTTGAGTGTGGCGAGCGCGGCTTTTTGGAGGCGAACGGCGACGGTTGGTTCGAGCAAATCACCGAGCTGCTTCAAATCTGCTTCTTCGCTTCCGGCCCGCCGGCCAAGCAGGTGAATGGCGGATTCGCGCAAGGATTCGTTCGCTTTGGAATCGTCGGATAATTTTTTGGCCCAATCGAAAACGAGATTGAGGCGCGTAGTCAGCTCGGGTTTGTCGTGAGCGGCCTGAGCGAGACTGAGGTTCTTGCGTTCGAGACCGTCCATCAAACTGCCTAACGCGCCAAGATGCCATTCCTCGAGATGCTGTGCGTCGGCGGGCGTGACGGTTGTGATCAGAGCTTCCAATGTATCGCCGTTGCCTTCACCTGCGGCGGTGGCGATCAGTTCGCTGATCAATCCGGAACGGTGGGGCGTCGAAACAGGAGTGGCAAAAACTGCGCGCAGGATTTCGGCGGGGACGCGCGTGGCTGAACTGAGCACGGCGGCGCGAATCCATTCGTCGTTCATGTCGCGGACGAGAAGTTTGCCAAGTGTGTCGCCAAGACGCGGGTCGGACCATTCGCCAAGGCTGAGGGCGAGTTGATAGCGCACGGTTAATTCCGAGTCATCGGCCAATGCGAACAAATGGTCAGCGAGCGCATGTGATTGCGCGCCCGGTTGCGCCGCGAACTTTTCACTTAGACGAATGGCGTTCGCGCGGACTTGCGGATGAGTATCGCTCAGCGCGTGTTGAACATCGTCAATCTTGAGTTTGTTCAAACCGTCCAACACACACAACGCTTGCAGGCGAACCGCCGGCAATTTGCTGTTCGCCGCCAGATTGCGGATGGTGTTGATCGCTTTCGGTTCGGTGGTGCGTTTTGACTTCGCCGGGAAAACCAATTCCTGATGAATGCGATCGCGTTCTGTTCCGTTGGGTGTGTCCAACATCCCCGCGAGTTTGCTCGATGGCAGTTTAGTTAAATCAACAACAGGCCGAAGTTTTGCGCCTTTTGGAACGACGCGATAAATGCGGCCCATGTCGGAGCCCGCGCGGACATCGAGTTTCGAAAGACGATCCGGCGGAATCCAGCGCGGATGTTCGATGACGAAACGATACATATCGGCAATCCAAATGCTCCCGTCGGGCGCGGTGCGCATTTGGACGGGCCGACACCAATTATCGGATGAGGAGAAAAATTCTGATTCGGCTTCTTCTTTGGCGCGCACGGCTGTGAACGTGACGCTGGTAGGTTTGAGAACCATGCGATGGACGAGGTTATGGACCGGTTCGCAAAGGAAGGCGTCGTTGTAAAGATCGTCGCCGAGAAGCGTGTCGCGATAAATGCCGATGCCGCAACCGGAGGTGACATGGTTGAGCGAACCGGGATTATTAAAACGTTCGAGCGCCTGGCTTGTCGGAAAAAGTTGCGTGCCGCTGGCGCCCGACGCACTGGAAACGCGCGGCGATGGCGCGACAACGTATGGATTGCGGCGCAGGTAATGGTCTGCGATTGGATAATGCCAAATGGGAGTGCTGTTGTCGCAGCCGAACCAATTGCCCCAATCATCGCGCGCGCGGCCTTGTTGCGTCAGGCCGGACTCTGGTTCGAACGCGCCGGTGTCGGGCATTATTCGGAAATCGCGACCGCGAATGTCGACGTCGACTGGTTGCAAAGTTGAATCACCGAGGGCAGTTGCTTCGCCACGAATGATACCGCCGAGCAATCCGTTGGCGCCGTAGATCCAATTGTCCAGGCCGAGGCTCAAGCTGTTGACGCGCGCCTGGTAGTTGCCGGTTTCGAATCCGCGAAACATTTTTCGAATGATATCGGCTTTGCCGTCACCGTTGCTGTCTTCGGCAAATGTGATGTTCGGCGCGGCGCAGACGAGCGCGCCTTTTCGCCAGGCGGTCACGCCCGTGGCGAAAGAAAGGTCATCGAGAAAAATCGTCGCTTTGTCGTAAACGCCGTCGCCGTGCGTGTCTTCGAGGATTTTGATGCGGCTGCCAGGTTTCCAATTGCCGTCCATGCCCATTGGATAATCGCGCATTTCCACAACCCAAAGTTTCCCATCGGCACCCCAATCAAATGCGACGGGATCGACGATGAGCGGCTCGGAAGCGACGAGTTGGACTTCAAGGCCCGGCCGGACTTTGAAGGTGGCCAAAGCTTCCTGTGGCGACTTGGGCGGAATTGATTCGGTCTTCGATATGTCGACGGCGAATGCTGCCGCGCTGGTAAAGGCGGCGACAGTTCCAATTACGCGAGTCAGAAAATTCATAGGAAATGAGACGTGGCCAAGCTCACAAAACTTCAAAGAAGTGTCGAGAGTGAACTTTGCGTTGAAGTCACGCTGGGGTGCGCGTATGGATTATTTGTTGTGAGCCGCGAAATTTCCCGCCGTCAACTGTTGAAGACTGCAAGCGGTGTCGTGCTTGGGAGCAGTTTGGCGTTTCCGTTCGTTGCGCGTGCTGCGTCCGAAGACCGCTGGGCCGATGGCGCAGTCGTTGGCGAAAACACCGGGATGAAAGCCGGGGTGAAAATGTTGGCCGAAGGAGGCAACGCCGTTGATGCTGCGGTCACGGCTGCGTTGACTGCCTGTATCGCTGCGCCGGCGCGCGCTGGAATTGGCGGTTACGGCGGGTTCATGATTCTTTATTCCGCGCGCGACAAAAAAGTTAGTGCAATCGATTTCAACAGTGCGGCGCCGGTGGCGGCGCGGCCGGATATGTTTCCGCTCGATGCCAAAGGTGCGGTGATCAACAAAGCGAATCTTTACGGTTGGAAAGCGGCCGGTGTTCCCGGAATCCTTGCCGGACTGCAACTCGCCCTGGACCGTTACGGTTCGCGTTCGTTTCGCGATGTCGTTCAACCCGCGATCAAACTCGCTAACGACGGTTTCGTGATGGGGAAGGTTTTTGCCAATACATTACGCAGCGGCAGCTCGCGCTTCGCCAAAGATCCCGGTTCGGCGAAGCTTTATTTGGGAGATGGAAAGCCGTTGAAGGAAGGTGATACACTTCGCAATCCTGACCTCGCGAAAATGCTTTCCACACTTGCCGAGCGCAATTCGGTGGATTCGTTTTATCGCGGCGACATCGCGCAACGGATTGCTGACGCGTTCCAACAACATGGCGGGTTGGTCACAGCAAAAGATCTCGCCAGCTATCGAGCGCGAGAAGTTGAACCGCTTAAATTGGAACTGAAAAACTGCACCGTTTACACGCCGACGTTGACATCCGGTGGACTGACCACGCTCGAAGCGCTTTCAGTTTTGAAAGCCCTGAAGTGGGATGCCGCAGATCGATCCGGCCCGGCGGCGCATGCGAGGCTCGAAGCGCTGCGGCTCGCATGGAAAGACCGGCTCGAAGCGTTTGCTGATCCGCGTAACGCTATGGTTGCTATCGACAAATTTCTTTCCGCTGATTATGCGAATGCGCTTTCAGAAAAAGTGCGAGGAGCCGTCAAAGCCAGAAAGCCGCTCAACATTCACATCGGCGAACATCAGGACGAAGGCACGACGAACATTTCCGCTGTAGATCGACATGGAAACTTTGTTGCTGTCACGGTGACTCACGGCAATTCATTTGGAGCACAGGTGACCGTC
>JAICXV010000101.1 GCA_025934545.1 Verrucomicrobiia bacterium | reverse complement strand
CTTCAACTCCGAGGCCCTCTGCAAATTCGTCGCTGTCGTCAATGAGAACGCCGGAAGCGTCACTGGCGTCACCTTGTTCGACGTGCAAATCGCGTCGAAACTCTTTCCGGCCGCAATGCCCGCCATCAGGTTCATGTAAAAACTTTGTCCGTTATTGCGCGCCATGTAAAAGGCCTTCTCGCGCTTGTAATCAGTCATCACTTTATCCTGCACTTGCGCGAACGTTTGCGGCTGGCTGCCCAAATGCTGTTTCAGCCCCATGACAACAAAGCCGTCTTCAATCGGCACTGGCGAAAGCGTGTACATCGCGCTGCGCGATTTATCATCCGGCGCGTTGGTCGTAAGCGACAATGCGGCACGGCGGAACGCTACCGTCGTGTTCAATTCTTTCGGGCCCGTGCGGCTGTCGAAAGGCTCAGTGACCACGACCTTCAACCCGTGCGCCTTTGCGACTCTTGAAAGATCATCCGCCGTAAAGGGATGCTCGTCGTCACGTCCCTGGCCCAATTCCTGGCAGAACGCCAACGCATTTGTGCGCGCGTCCCGGCCCGCGATTTGTTCCCGAATTTCGTCTTTGATTTTCGCTTTTGCGGCATCTGCGCTCAAAACCTTGTCATTGTCATCTTTGAAGCTGTTCGCGCCGCGTTTCAAATATTCAGAGTCGAGGATCTTGCTAAGATTCGTATTGGCGTTCATTTCTTTCTCTGCCGCCGCAAGATAATTCGATGTTGCAAACAAGACGTATTCAACAGACGCGCGTTCTGGCAAATGGTAGGACGACGCATTGGTATTGAAAAAGCCTTCCAATTCCTTCGGCGAAGCGGACACCTGCGACATGTAATTGCTCAGCGGAAAATACGCGACTTCGGCCACCATCGGCTCATTCTCACGCACATAAAACGTTTCGGCTTGTTTTGCGGTGATCAGCGAACCGCTCATCCCGAAGAGCGCGACGAGTTGTTGCACAGCAGCCTGATGCAGGCAAACTCGCGTAAAATCGTCCGGCGTCATTCCGCCCTGTGCCAAAACGTGGTCTTCGAAACCTTTCATCTGTTCCGGCTTCAACGTTTCGCCGGGCATGACCAGCATTTGTTCAGCAACACGGGCAGCGGCCTGACGGGTTGGTCGGATACCCAGTTCCTTCGCCTTCACGTCCAAAGCAATCCGTTGATAAGCGCGATTATCGATCGGATAGCCGCCCTGCCGTAACCGTTCTTCACTGACCCAATCGTTGTGCTGCAAACGGTAGATGATCAATTCTTCGCGGATGGCGTCTCGAAATTCCTCCATAGAAATTGCACGGCCTTCGATGGATGCGCCGGTCTCTCCCTCGCGGACGTCGCCGCCACCACCGCCGCCGCCATAGCGGCTGGCCGGGTTAAAAAACCAGACGAATGACACAATCGTCGCGATAATGATCAGGGCCCAAAGCCACTGCTGATGCTTCCGCATTGTTCCAATCATAATGAAAGGGGTAGAAAATAGTTCGGGTGCAATTCAAGCGCAAGGCTCAAGTCTGGTAAGTTGAACACTATGCCCCGGCCACCCTTTGCGCTAGACGCGAACTCGGCTCGTGTTAATGTTTAGCCGTATGTCGCAGACGCCTGCATCGCCCAATAATGGCAACGGAAACGGCCAGCCTAAACCGCCGCAAAAGGTTAATTTACGCAGGCCCGACGTCATGGAAGCCGTCCAGGCGCAGGTGCTGTCACATTACCGCAGCGAAATGGTCGACCGCATTCGCAAAAAAGGCAATGTCCTCTCGGCCGACGGCCTTTTGACCATCAAATTGGCCAAGGAATTTGGCTTCTGTTACGGTGTCGAACGCGCCATCGACCTGGCCTACGCCGCCCGCAAAGTTTTTCCACCGCCCAAAGCCATCTATCTTTTAGGCGAAATCATTCACAACCCCGAGGTCAACGACCAGATCCGCAACATGGGCATCCAAATCATTTCGCCCAAACCGACCGAAACGGAACTGGAACGATTACATTTGGGCGATGTTGTTATTATTCCGGCCTTCGGGACAGAAGTCGCCACGCGCGAGAAATTGCAGGCCAAAGGATGTGAGATGGTCGATACGACTTGCGGCGACGTGATGTCCGTCTGGAAACGCGTGCGCCAATATTCCAAAGACAACGCGACGAGCATCATTCACGGCAAAGCCAAACACGAAGAAACCAAAGCGACCACTTCGCAAGCCACAGCTTACGGCACCGGCCATTACCTCGTCGTTTATAATCTGGCGGAGACGGATTACGTCTGTAACTACATTCTCAACGGCGGCAGCAAACAGGAATTCCTCGAGAAATTCAAAGGCGCTTACTCACCGGGGTTTGATCCCGAACAGCATTTGCAAACCATCGGCGTCGCCAATCAAACGACGATGTTGCGCGGCGAAACCGAAGAGGTGCAGCGCCGGATAAAAGCGGCGATGACCAAAAAATACGGCGACGCGCAGATCGACCAACATTTTCGTTTCTTCGACACCATTTGCGGCGCGACGCAGGACCGACAGGATGCGTTGCAGAAGTTGCTCGTTGAACCGATGGATTTGCTGCTCGTCATCGGCGGATATAATTCCTCGAACACATCGCACCTCGCCGAAATGGGTGAAGAAAAGCTGCCGACTTATTTCATCAAGAACGCGGCCATGATGGTGTCCGACCGGCTCATCCGGCATTACAATCAGGCGCAACATTCCGAAGTGGAAACAAAAGACTGGCTGCCCCAGGGCAAGATTACCGTCGGCATCACCGCCGGCGCGTCATGCCCAAACAACTTGATTGAAGATGCGATTCGGCGCTTGTTCGAGTTGCGCGGCATTTCCGTGCACGAACTGTTGGCCAACAACTAATTTGTAGCCGCCGAGGTAACGAGGCGGACCATTCCTTTAAAACAAATCCGCCTCGCCACCTCGGCTGCTACTAACAACCAAATGCCCTGCACACGCGAAGAATTGGAACAACGCGAACGGCAAACGCTCGCGCCTTACGCACAACTTTCCGCCGAAACACGCGGGCGCGTTTTTCCTGAAGAACCGGCGCTTTGGCGAACGGACTATCAACGCGACCGCGATCGCGTCATTCATTCACGCGCGTTTCGCCGGCTCGAATATAAAACGCAGGTCTTTCTCAACGGTCGCGGTGATCATTTCCGCACCCGCCTGACCCACACCATGGAAGTCGCGGCCACCACGCGCAGCATCGCGCGCGCTTTGCGGTTGAATGAAGATCTCGCGGAAACCATCGCCCTCGCACACGACCTCGGGCACTCGCCCTTTGGTCATAAAGGCGAGGAAGTGCTCAACAAACTGATGCGCGGCAATGGCGGGTTCGAACACAACAAGCAAAGTCTCCGCATCGTTGAAGAACTGGAACAGCGTTATCCCGAGTTTCGCGGCCTCAATCTGGCGTGGGAAGTGCGCGAGGGCTTGATGAAGCACGAACGCTCTTTCACCGTCCCGCGCCCGAACGGTTTCACCGCGCGTTCGACTTCGCTCGAAGCACAAATCGCCAACCTCGCCGACGAGCTTACCTATTCCAGCCACGATTTGGATGACGGAATGGAATCCGGTCTGCTCTCCGAAGATAAACTGCGGCGCGATGTGAAAATTTTCGGCGAAGCATGGAATCACGTCCGCAAAACGAACGGCGCTTTGCCCGAAGAATTGCGCCGCCATTTTATTGTCCGAACCATTATCGACTGGCAAGTGCACGACGTCGTCGAAAACAGCGAGCAACAAATTTTCGATTCCGGCGTCAAATCAGCCGACGACGTTCGTCGCCAGACGCGCGCGCTGATTCAGCACAGCGCCGACCGCCGCAAGCTCAACGGCGAATTGCGCAAATATCTTTACGCGAATTTTTACTTGAGCGACGGCGTCTCCGGACCAAACCACCGCGCCGGACGCATGCTGGAAGAGTTGTTCAGGTACTACTTGGCGCATCCCAAAGAAATCGGCGAAGGCGCCCAAAAACGCGCCCGCAAAACCGGCTGGCATCGCGCCATCTGCGATTACCTTTCCGGCATGACCGACCGTTACGCCATGAACGATTACCAGCGCATTTTCGGCATCCCGCGTTAGGAGCGCGGGCTTCAGCCCGCTTCAACTCGACTTTTGAACTGATACCAAAAGTTTAAAAATCCCTCGCAGCCAACGATAAAGCGGCCTAACCCAGCCCTATGGGGCCATTTTTGCGCGTTACATTAGGGTTCGCATTACCTACACTGGGCCGTTCGAATCCAATGAAAAAGCGCCTGCTCATAATTTTGGCGGTGGCTGCCCTGTATTATGCAGGCGCTGCGCTTGGATTTATCGTCGGCGGCGGTTCGCCAAACATCAGCCTGTTCTGGCCTTCGGCGGGCATCGCACTGTGCGCGCTCTTATTTTGGGGGAATGAAGTCTGGCCCGGCATTCTTCTCGGCTCCGTCTTGGCCTCAACGACTCTAGGAAAATTCGCGCTACTGCCGTCTCTCGGCCTCGCGCTCGGGCATACCGCCGAAGCGTTAATTACGTGTTCGCTGACCAAACGCTTCGCCAAAGGCCAGGAGGTCTTCGACAAAGCGCAGGACATCTTCAAATTCATTCTCATTGCCGGCATCACTTCGATTGTCAGCGCTTCATTAACGACGGTGACTTTTGTTGCGACGTCGACATGGCCTGTAAAAACCGCGCTGAACGCGTGGAGTCTGGCCTGGCTGTCAGCCTTCGCCAGTTATCTGTTGGTCGCGCCTCTTCCCATCGTTTGGATTTCGCGCATGCGCTGGAAGTTCGAACTGAAGTTGACCGCGGAACTGGCTTGTCTCGCGGTCTTGACGATCGTCAGCAGCGTTGCCGTGTTCCAGGGATGGTTGCCCGCGCCGACACCGAATTATCCCCTCGGTTACGTCATCATTCCCATCGTGCTCTGGGCGGCTTTGCGCCATTTGCAACGCGGTGCGACCCTCGCCAGCGCGGCCGTTGTCGCCGTTGCCTTGTGGGGCACTGTTCGCGGCCAAGGCCCATTCGGCGCCGATGATCCGCGCACCGCCTTGATTCTGTTGCTCCCGTTTCTCGCCACGATCAATCTGACCGCGCTCGTTGCGGCTGCGATTCTTTCCGAGCGTCAGCAATCTGAACTTCAATTGCGATTCGTCTGGGAAAACTCACTCGACGGCATGCGTTTGATCAACGAGCAGGGAACGATTCTGGCCGTCAACCAGTCTTACTGCAATTTGATGGAGCGTCCGCGTGAACACATCGAAGGCCAGCCCTTGTCAATTTTCTCGCCCGATAGCCGTCGTGAAGAAATTCTCGGCAGGATTAAAGAATATTTCCGCCAGCGCACGATCGAACCGCATTTGGAGAAGCGCCTCATTCTCGCGCAAGGCCGCAAGATTCACGTCGAAATGTCCAACTCCTTCCTCGAACAGGAAGGCCATCCGCCGCTGTTGCTCAACACATTTCGCGACACCACCAAACGTCGCCAGGGCGAATTGCGCAACTCCGCGTTGTCCACGCTCGGCGAACGCCTGAACCGCGCTTTGTCTCCGTTGGATGCCGCGCGCATTCTTGGCGAAGTGTCCGAAGGGTTGTTCGGTTGGGACGCGTTTACGCTCAATTTGTTTACGCCAGACGAACGCATTCAACCGGTTTACAACGTCGACACCGTGGACGGCCATCGCTTCGATATTCCGAACCAGGAAATGTACACGCAGTTCACCGAACGCGACCGCCGCATCATCCAGAAAGGCGGCGAACTCATTCTAAAAAAGGAACCGATTCAATTTTCCACCGACTCCGAACCGTTCGGCAACAAAGCCAAACCCTCGGCGTCCATCATGTACGTTCCGATTCGTAACGCGACGCAGGTCGTTGGTTTGCTGTCCGTCCAAAGCTATCAACCCAACGCGTTCGATTACGAAGATCTTTCCGCCCTCCAAACGCTCGCTGACTATTGCGGTGTCGCCCTGGAACGGATTCGCGCCGAAACAGCCTTGCGCGCCAGTGACGCGCTCAAAGGCGCCATCATGGAATCCGCGCTGGACTGCATCATCACGATGGACCGCGAAGGCCGCGTCATGGAATTCAATTCCGCCGCGCAGAAAACGTTTGGTTATTCTCGCGAAGAAGCCATCGGCCGCGACCTCGCTGATCTGATTATTCCGTCCGAGTCGCGCGCGCGTCATCGTGATGCCATTGCGCATTACGTAGCCGGCGGAAGCGATTTTTTGATGGGACGTCGCGTTGAAATTACCGCCATGCGCAAAGACGGCACCGAGTTTCCGGCGGAAATGGCGATCACGCCGCTTCAAATCGAAGGCGGCCCGGTTTTCACCGGTTACCTGCGCGACATCACCGAACGCAAACGCGCCGAAAAAGCGATGCGCGAAGTCCCCGGACAAATTTTGCAAGCGCAGGAATCGGAACGGATGCGCGTCGCCCGCGAGTTGCACGATTCGGTGAACCAGATTTTGTCCTCAACGAAATTCCGCCTCGACTCGATCGAAGAACGCGATCTCGTGCCGAACGAAAGCACCGCCGTCGCGCTTACGAAAGCAAAAGGTCTGCTCGACAAAGCCATGCACGAAGTCTGGCGCATCTCCCGCAATTTGCGCCCGAGCGAATTAGACGACCTCGGTTTGATCCCAGCCGTGCGCAGTTTGTGCAGCGAATTCATGCACCGGACCGGCGTGAACGTCGAACTGCATTTGCCGCGAACCGTGCAGCTTTCCCAGAACATCGAGCTGACCCTGTATCGAATCATCCAGGAAGCGCTGAATAACGTTGAAAAACATTCCGAAGCAACCGACGTCGCCCTTACTTTGTCCGACACTGACACTGAGTTGCTCATGACCATCGAAGACAACGGCATCGGTTTCAAATCGCCATCGGCCAGCGCATCCAATCCGCGTAAAAAATCGGGCATGGGCCTGGTCGGCATTATGGAGCGCGTCGCGTTCGTTGGCGGCTTCGTTGAATTTAAATCTATTCCTGACAAAGGCGCGCGGATTGAGGTAAAGATACCGCGACTGACGCCGGAAATTTCCATGCGCACCGAAAAGGTGGAGGAATTGGCGATAGTCCGTAGATAGATGCCATGAGCAAATCCGATCCGATCAAAATCATTTTGGCCGACGACCATCCGATCGTCCGCGAAGGCATCCGCGCGCGGCTGTCCACTCAGCCGAACATGAAAGTCGTCGCCGAAGCCCAGAATGGCACAGAAGCGATTAAGTGCGTCCAGGCCTACGCGCCCGCCATCGTCCTCATGGACATCAACATGCCAGACATGAACG
>JAICXV010000397.1 GCA_025934545.1 Verrucomicrobiia bacterium | reverse complement strand
GGCGCGGTGCGGATGCGCTCGCGGTCCGGATAATAATCGCGCGCATACCCTTGCAACTCGACGACGGAGTCCGGCGGAATGCGAAAGAGTGACGGGCTCCATTTAAAAGTGCGTTCCGTTTTTTTCTCATGCGGCGAATCGGTGAGCACTTTGATTTCCGTGACGGCGGTTTGCGCGCCGACATTTTCCGAAGCGAAATCCCACATCAAGCCAAGGTCGCGCACACCGAAATCATCGCGGGCTTCCATCCGAATCGTGAGCACGTCGCTCGCGAGCATCGCGCAATCGCGCGGCAAGTCAGGCAATTCCGGTTGGGGCGGCGCGTCCTTTTGGGTTTGGACCGAGAGCCGCAACGGCGCTGCGTTGGTCAAACCCAGGTTATCCTTCCACGTCATCGTAAAATGCGACACACCATTCACACTGGCGGCCTCAGTCGAAAAATTCTCACCCTGCAATGTCAGCGGCACGACGGCGCCGGCTTCACTTGTCATGTTCGCTTCGGTGAGCGGACGCGTCATCGTTCCGGCAAATGATGCGCGGCTGCCTTCGACGGCTAGCAATGCGCCGCTATTGATTTTTTCCGACTGCGGTTCGTAATGAAGATAGGCTGGTAACTGAATCGACGCGCTCAGGTCTTTTACGGCCGGCCGCAGGGTGGGCAGAATTTTCACGCGTGTTTCAGCGTCGCCGAGTCGCACCACCAGCACACCGGGCTCGACTTGTGCCGGAATCGACAATGTTACATTCCGTTGCGCTGATTCTTGGCCTGCGGCGACTGGTGCTTCGATTTTCGATTGATGGGCGATATTTCCAAACGCTTTGCGCGGCTTCCACACCGACGAACGGTAGTGTGCGTCTCCACTGACAACGAACGGTTCACCATGAGGAACGATTAGTTCCGAGGGAAATCCATCCAATTCAACCAGCGTATATCGCGGAATATTCGCCAGCGGAAAAAGCCAACGTTGCAGCGCATTCAAACTTGCCGGCGGCAAAACGACGATAGTCAGTAATAAGCAAACGAGGAGGGCACCAGCGACGAATGAAAATTTTCTGGCAGGTTGCGCGCTAACGCTGGCGCGAAAATCGAAACCGCCGGCTTCGCGCGCCACCTGCTCGATAGCCGCGCGATAAAGTGCCGGAGAAAAATTCGCGGCGTGCTCGTGCTCGTTAGCCAGCTCAACGATTCCGAGCAGGCGGTCACCGAGCTTGCGATATTTCTTTTGCACGAGCATGGCCAACTCGCGGTGGTCTCGTTTGTGCCAGACCCAACGGTTCAACCAGCGAACAACCGCAAACGCACAACCGGCCAGGGCCGCAACCAACAACGCGGCGCGCATCCATACCGGCGTCGGCCAAAATCGATCGGAAACAAAAAGAACCAGCCAGGAGAAGAGCAGCGCCGCGACCACCGAACACACCGCGATGGCCGTTTCGACCCGCCAAAGCCGCCGTTCGACCGAAGCGAATTGCTCCCGCAACTGTTCGGGAAGCGCAACTGACTGACCATTGGATGGCATGCTCTGCAACCATATCATGCCTGCGGGTTTGCGTATCGTCCAAAACAAATAACCAGCTTTCGACGCAAGATGGAGCGTCTCCGTGAAACGCTGAGGGCAGATTCGCCAAATTGCGTATGGCAAGGCTCATGCTTTGGAGGGGGAGGCGAGACATAACTGATTACTGGTCATTTTAAATGAGAATACGCTTAGCACTAGGGACTTCGGGGTTGCGAAGCTGCCGCGCTTTCACGCTGGTGGAGGCGGTGGTCGGTTTCGCGGTTACGGCGATCTCTCTCGTTAGCCTTTATGCAGGAATTACTTACGGAATCTCATTGACGCAAGTCACCCGTGAGAATCTGCGCGCCACGCAGTTGATGCTCGAAAAATTTGAGACCGTTCGTCTTTACACCTGGGACCAAATCAGCGGGACAAACGGGTTCGTTATCCCGACAACTTTTACCAACGCCTATGCGGTTGACACAACCGGCGTGGCGTCTGGCGTCGTTTACACCGGCAGTATGACGATTGTCGACGCGCCGATTGGAGCCAGCTATTCCCCGGATCTGAAACTCGTGACGGTGACGTTGAAGTGGACTTCTGCGGGCGTTCCGCGCACGCGCACAATGCAAACCTTTATCGCCCGCCAAGGACTCCAGCAATATGTGTATTAAACCTAAAAAACATATTCGTTCCGGGATGACGATTCCCGAAATGCTCGTCTCCATCGGTGTGGGGTCGCTCGTCTTTACGGTGCTGGCGGCGTTTTCGTTGTTCACGTTGCGCAGTTTCGCCGCGATGGCCAACTACGCGGACCTGGAAAACGAAAGCCGCAATGCCCTAGACCACATGACCCGGGACATTCGGCAAACTTACGGGTTGACTGCCAACAACGCGCAGGAGTTGGATTTCGAAGACGCGCCCGATCATCAGACGTTGAAATTTATTTACGATCCCACCGCGCAAACGCTCACGCGCGTCAAAGGCGGTAATTATAGCAAGCTGCTGGATCATTGCAGTGATTTGCGTTTCGACTTGTTCCAACGCAACACGAGCAATGCCACCTACAATCAGTATCCGATTACCAGCAACGCTGCTCTTTGCAAAGTGGTCCAGGTTACCTGGACCTGTAAGCGGTCCCTTTACGGCTCAAAACTCTTCAATACAGAAGTGGTGCAGACTGCGAAGATTGTGATCCGGAAAAAATAAAACCTGTTATGAAAACAACGGTCCTTCAAAAAACCAACGAACGCGCCAATGTTCTGCTTGTGGCGATTGGCGTCACCGCCATCGCCGGGCTCACCCTTGCCAGCTTTCTTACGATGACCGCCGGCCAAAACACGGCGGTGTCGCGTTCACACACCTGGAACGCCAACATCCCGATCGTCGAAGCGGGCATCGAAGAAGCGATGACGCATCTTAACGACAACTGCACCTTCACCGATATTTCGCATCCTTCGACGAACTGGAATGCGGACGGTTGGGCGCAGACGGATATCGGCGTGCGTAAAACGACGATATTGCCCGGCGGCTCGTATTACACCGTCGACATCGTGACTACGCCGCCTTATTCGGGTTTCAATCCGGAAGTCGTTTCCGAAGGGCACGTTGCCAGTCCGTTTGTCAGCTCGATTTTGCCGCCGAACCCTTTTCTGGCGACGATCGTCAACGTCAACCCGACGTCAACAACATCGTCATTGGCGACTAACACGGTGAGAAAAGTAGCCGTCATGTGTGGCGCCACCGCCCTCTTTTCCAAAGGCCTTGTCGCCAAGAAAAGCATTGATATGAACGGTAATAACGTTCAAACCGACAGCTTTGATTCCACCGATCCAGCTTTTAGCACTGGTGGACTTTACGACCCGACCAAACACAAAGCTAATGGCGACGTCGCCACCGTTTCGGGTTTGTTAAATTCTGTTAGTGTTGGTAACGCCAATATTTACGGCCATATCTCCACTGCCCCTGGCGGAACCGCATCGGTTGGCGCAAATGGATCCGTCGGCGATCTTTCCTGGCAGGGGACGCATACCGGGATTGAACCCGGTTTCTTCGCGGACGATTTGAATGTTTATTTTCCGGATGTAAAACCGCCTTTTGGTGGTGGTTTTTCGACGCCGATGGCAAATATCACAGTGACGAACAATTCGCGAAACGGCGGCACGACAACAAATACTGTGGTTGCGTGGCCGAGCGGACAAGATCCGATCATCACCAATACCGTGACGGTCACCACTTCAGATTTTCCGGCAGCGGGTTCTTATCTCGGCACGCCCAACATGAATACGGCCATGACTACGACCACAACGTTCCCAAGCGATGGCACTTATACTGGTGTTATCGTTACGAACACCGTCAATGCGACGACCGTCAGTTATCCTGC
>JAICXV010000358.1 GCA_025934545.1 Verrucomicrobiia bacterium | reverse complement strand
CCGCCGTTGAGCGTGCTCACGGAAGCTTTAAACGAATGCACGTGGCTATCGTAGAGCCCGGGCATTACTGTGCGCCCATGCGCATCGACAACGCGCGTTTGATCTCCACGATATTTGTCGACCTGCCGATTACTGCCGACCGCTAAAATTTTGTCGCCCTTCACCGCGACTGCTTGTGCGATAGAGAACTTACTATCGACAGTGACGACGTGCGCGTTGCGGATGATGAGATCAGCCGTTTCCGGCGCAGCGATGATGGACGAGCCAAAAAGGCTAACGAGTAAACAACGAAGCAGGACTTTCATTACAGCCAAGCATTTTGGCAGCAAAAATTCCTGTGTCAGTGTTTTTCCTGCGCTAAGCAAACACAAGCTTGCGCTCCGCGTCGCCTAACTCCTTCCATTTTCCCGCCGCAATCTCCTTCAACTCAAACTTCCCAATCCGCACCCGAATCAGCCGCAAGGTCGGATGCCCAATCGCCGCGGTCATCCGCCGCACCTGGCGATTTTTTCCTTCAACCAATTCCAAACCGATCCACCGGTCCGGCACGCTTTTCCGAAAACGAATCGGCGGCTCGCGCGGCGGCACTTCCGGTTGCGGGTGGAGCAACCACGCGCGGCACGGCAACGTTTTGTGCCCTTGAATTACAACGCCGCGCGCCAACTTCTCCAACGCCTCATCGCTCGGCACACCTTCCACCTGCGCCCAATAAATTCGCGCATGCGCACGACCCGGTTCCAACAGCCGCGTGTTCAATCCCGGCTCATCGCTTAACAACAACAGCCCCTCAGAATCCGCGTCGAGGCGTCCAATCGAATAGACGCGTGGTGGAAAATGGAAATCGGCCAACGTTCGGTTGGCCGATCCATCCGCAGTGAACTGCGATAAAACGCGGTATGGTTTGTGAAATGCGATCAGCACGACTGACGGCCAATCGTAAATCCTAAACCGCAAATTCCTAGTGCCATTTCAACTGTACACCGGCGCCGATCCGATAGTCCGGCGATTGATCAGCGACACCGACGCCCAGCGTCACGCTCAGATTGAGCAAACGCGACATCGTGTGTTGCGCGCCGACTTCGATAATGTTTTCGGTGATGCCGCGCGTCCGCAACTTCTCGCGAACGAAATCAACACCCGCCGTCGTATCCGGAAACAAGATGCGACTGTATCCGGCGCGAAGAACATACAAGTCTTCACGCTCGCCCGGCAGCCTTCCCGAGTTATGAATCCAGCCGATGTTGCCATGGATTCGATCGCGTCCGTTGCCTGTGCCGATTGATTTTGTGACGTAATAAAAAATCATCGGATCAATGCCGTCACTGTGCGTGCCCGTTGGAATTTCCAGGTCCAAAGAAATTCCCATCGCCGGACGACCATTCGTCTCGTCCAGAAAATTATAAAACCCGCCGACAATCACATCGCCACTCGTGCTCGTCGGACCGGAGCCGGTGTAAATCGGCACTTCCACGCGCACGTGCGCAAAGGGAGCGACGCCCCATTGCACTTCGGGCTTCATCGAAAACACGTCGCCATGCGCGTTGTCACGTCCGACACGGCGATCAAATTGGAACGTGCTTTGCGGCCGGATTTCGCCGGTCGGGACGGCAAACGCGTCCTGCACTTGCAACGGGTAACCCGTTTTCAAATCATAGCCGACGTCCGGCGGTTCGTACCGGTCAAAAAACGTCGCGCGCACCGGAGCGGCGGCCAACAAAACACCTGTCAATACAATACCGAACACCTTTTTCATAGAGGGCGTAGCGTGCAACCTACCCAGTCAACATCACAATCAGGCCCCGTCTGAAATCCCGATAATGGATTTACCCAACATCGGGCGGCCCCGGCCATCGAACCAAATTCCGCATTGCTTTTGGCCGTCGATGCGGCGACAAAAGAGCCAATGAGAATGGTTGTTATCGTCCTGCTCGCTTGCCTCTGGCTGTTTCTCGCCTATCGCGCTTATTCGCGCGGCGATAATGCCATGGCCGGACTTTTCCTCGCCATCGGCGCCGCTTTGACCGTCTATCGCCTGACCAAACGCGGCTAACGCGGCAACGCGTCCGGCGCATCCGCCACGCGCCAGGCCATGGCATACAATGCCATCGCGCAATCGTCGATGTCCGCAGCGTTCAATTTGTCCGGCGTGTCGGCTTGCGTGTGGTGATACCAAAAATATTTTTCACCATGGACGATCAAGTCCATGATCGG
Organism: Verrucomicrobiia bacterium; assembly: GCA_025934545.1. Classification (GTDB taxonomy): domain Bacteria; phylum Verrucomicrobiota; class Verrucomicrobiia; order Limisphaerales; family Palsa-1400; genus JAICXV01. Next base: position 1,916 of record JAICXV010000358.1, on the reverse strand, counting down.
CACGCCGAACTTCACCATCTCGCCAACGTCCGCCTCGTCCGCGCCCGTTTTAAACTCCGTAATGCCGAAGCGTTCCAAGCCTTTTCCAAATTTCTTCACTTGCGCAAAAGCTTTTGGACTGCCGGTGAATTCAAAACCGCGCGGCTTGAACACGCCCTGATCGGTCTCAATCGCAAGCACGTGCTTCGCCAGTTCGGCCTCGTGCTCTTTGACATACGTGCGAGCGCCGCGCAGACCGTTTTCTTCATTGACCCATAAGACCAGACGAATCGTCCGACGCGGACGTTGGCCGAGAAGTTTTACGCGACGCAACACTTCCCAGGCCGCCACACAACCGCCGCCGTCATCCATCGCGCCTTGGCCGACGTCCCACGAATCGATGTGACCGCTGACGACCACGATCTCATCCGGCTTTTCGCGCCCGCGAATTTCGGCGATGACATTTCGCGACGGCGCATCCGGCAGCATCTGGCCACTCATCTTCATTTTGATCACGACCCGCTCGCCACGGTCTTGCATCCGCTGGATCATGTCGGCGTCTTCCGTCGTGATCGCCGCGTGCGGAATTTTCGGCACATCATTCGAATACGTCATCGCGCCGGTGTGCGGCGTCTGAATCGAGAACGACGCAACGGACCGAATCAAACTGCCGACCGCATCGCAACGCGCCGCTTCGAGCGCGCCATATTTGCGTATCTTCACCGTTTTATCGTAAGTCTCGAACGGCTGGTTAATCAGAACGATTTTGCCGCGGGCCTGCTCGCGATGCCGCTTGAGATCCTGGAAATTCGTCACGACCAACACTTCGGCCGTGATGCCGTCGGCCGGCGTGCCGATGCTGCCGCCCAAACCCAACATCGGCAACACACGATGACGCGGCTCAATTAATTCCGCCGATTCCTCGCCGCGCACCCAATGCGGGACCATGACCGGTTCGCCGTGCACATTTTCCAATCCATCCTTCTTCATCTCCGCCATGACCCAATCGATGGCCATTTCCAAATTAGTCGAACCGCTGAAGCGCGAGCCGAACTTGTCGCACAAAGTGCAGAGACGTTTGTAGACGAAGTCGGGGCTGTGCTGTTCGTCTCGCGGCAGATTCGCGACGGCTGTCGAGGAAGTGATTTTGGTGGTTGGCTCAACTGCGCAGCCCGAAAACATGACGACCACCAACGCAACGATAAGGCCTCCGATACGCATCATCCCGATATGTAGGCAAGATTGAGCACCCTCGTCAAACCGGATTGGGTTCGCGTTACTGATAAAGTTGTTCGTGTAATCGGCTGTCAATCTTCGCTGACGCCAGAATGTGGATGATTCAGCGCAACTACTTGACTCAACTTCCGTACCACCCTCAACAAAAGTTCATTTCCGACAGAAAAAAGATGCATTTAAGTCTCTGGCGTCTCTCCCGTCTCTGGTGTCCCTACAGTTTTTGACAGGTCGTTACGGCCTGATACAATTCACCCTAGGTTAAGCCGTAGCTTAATCTTCGAAAAGCGACACGAACCCCGACAACCGTTGTCGGTGGTCCCGCCTTTCGACAACACAGAAGGCCAACCATGCACCATCGTTCACAGCAGCCGAAGGTTTTGGAGTGCGGCAGTCCCCTGCCCCTTTCCCATTGTTACACCCTGCGCGAATCTTCAAATCATCCGTGCCATCCGCGCTATCCGTGGTCGACTCTGCGTCTTCGCCCCTTCGGATCTTTGCGCTCCTTCTTTATACCGTCGTCTCCACATTTCGTAACTTTTCGCCACATTTCGCCGGAAGTAGCCACATTTCGCCACATTTAGGCCGCTAACCCCCACCCCTTCAAAAAGGACACAATTATGACTCAACAATCTGAAATCCAGCCGACTACAAACGCGCAAGAACCGCGAAATCCAACAATTTTCGCAGACAAAACCACATCT
>JAICXV010000069.1 GCA_025934545.1 Verrucomicrobiia bacterium | reverse complement strand
TTCGTTTGGTCCTTCGTCACCATCACCCAAGGTTTGGAAAAACATCAGCCAGAAATGGCCGCCGCTTGTCAGCGCTGGTTCAAAGTCGCCGGCACTGCGAAGTTGGATAAAGTCCTGGCGAAGGAATATCCCACGATCAAAAGAATCTCTATCGACTACGCTTTAATGGAACAGGCGCAAAATGTCGTCGTCGCCGATGGCAGTTTTCCCTGGGACGATCTCGGTGCGTGGAACGCTATTGCGCGCCATATCAAGGCCGATCCTGAAGGAAACTGTGCCGTCGCCGAGTTCATTCACGTCGATGCCGCGCGAAATGTCATTTTTGATGCGCGCACAAAAAACCGCACGCCCATTTGCGTCGTCGGTCTTCGCGATTCCATCCTCGTGCAGACCGACGACGCCGTGCTCCTCGCTCACAAAAGTCAGGCACAAAAGGTCAAAGAATTGGTTAAGCGCCTGGCCGAAGATAAGAAATACAGCAAACTTATCTGAGCAATAACAGCGGCTTCGGGCTTCCAAACGCCTCGCGGATGAACAACAAAAAAGCCGCTCGTTTCCGAGCGGCTTAAATCAAACGGAACTGCCTTGATTAATAGGTCGCGCGAACGCCGACATAAGCACGATTACGCGTATAATCGCGGCCGAACTTCGAATCCAACCGATTATATTCATAGCCGATTTCGGTCAACAGATACGGGTTCCAGCGGTAAGCCAGATTCACGTTGCCGAGGAAGAAGTTTTCGTCGACGCCGCTAAAACCAGGCCCGCCGCCGTTGAACTTCGAATTCTGATATTGTCCCAAAGCGCTTCCAACCAACGCGCCGGTAAACTTGTGCGTCACCGCCGCATAGACAGACGTCGCTTCCTGGTCTTTGACGATGTCGCCTCTGGTCAGGATGAGAGCCGGGCCGACAATATCGGTGGCGGCATGTTCGTGTTTCACACCCACCTGGGCATAGCTGCCGGGCAGATAAGTATAGGTCAGGCTGGCGTCGCCGTAGGGAGAGATTTTGTCGGAATGGAGGTTGTAATAGTCGAGATACTGCGCGCCAACGCGGAGCGATGCGCGCAAATCGGGTCCGATCGATTGGTCAGCCCCCACAAACAAGAAGTGCGAACGGCTGTTGCGAACATTGGACGGAACATTCGGAAACGCTGGGGTTGGTGCAGCCGGCGTCGGATTGAGGCTTTCGTCGCTACTGTAATCGCGAAACTGGAACTGGTAACCAAGGATTGCGGTCGTCTCAGGGCTGACCTTCCAACGCAAATCAAGCTTCACTAAATGTTCATCGCGATCCAACTGCGCGGAACGGCTTGGCCCGAACCGAACGTCACTGCCGACTGTCGGGTCAAACACCGACGGAAGGTCCGACAGATTATTGCGATAATCGTAAAAGGTATTTTCATAACCCAATTCCACGCCCATGGTTGGCGTCAATTCCGCTGCGAGCAAAAGTCCCGCATGATTACGCAGATTATCTTCCAGCGTACGTTTGATTGGCGCCGTGACGATCGTGTCGTCGATGACAGTTGGTTCCGAAGACAACACGAACGAGTCGGTCAATTCCAAGCGATAACGTGGGGTGAAGTTATGGATCAACTTGCCGTTGAATTGATGAGTCTGGTCAGTCTGATGCAGTTTTTCGTACCACTTCAGGTCATAAACATAACTGGCGCCGATCAGTGTCTCGGCAGGAGCCCAGTTCACGGATACAGACGGGCTGACTTCAAACCCGAAACTACGGAGCTGTCCAATTGATTTCGGAACTGCCTTATAGTTATCTTCGTAAAAGCCGCGCAAGGCCGCGGACAGCGACCAAAACTTGGATTGTTCCTGCGGAGTTAGCTGCGCGTTTGGGTTCGGGTTGGATTGGCCTTGCAGCGCGGTCGCGCCGATAGCAGCAATACCGACTGCTGTTAAAAGATATTTCATAATTTCAGTATGTTGCCCGTTCCAGAGCGTGCGAATGCGGGAAGCGCCAACGCAACCCGACAATCAACAACTTGTTTAAGGGGAGCCATTTGAATTGTCAAAGGGAAACTTTGTCAAAATAAGAGGCTTTTGGCACGCAAAAGTTCCTGATTTTGTTGACCTTCGGACCTCACTTACTTAGACGGCCTAAGACAAACTCTGAGGATGTATATCTCCGGTGATAGAAACCTGCGAACGGGCCTCGACCATAAATGACAATGCCATGACGGAAGTGTCACCGCCCTTTCATGCGCAAGCCAACAGAACGTGGCATGGTCGCCGTGTTCCGTTAAAAACAAATAACAAAATACGCAATTAACACATGAATTCGAAAAAGATCACATCCATCGTTGTCGCTCTCGGCCTTTGCCTGAGCATCACCAAAGCATTCGCTGTCGAAAGCGTTGTCGCCAAACCCAAATTGACCGAAGCGCAGGCTGGCAAACTCGCTCTGAAAAAAGTGCCGCATGGAAAACTCGGGGAAGGCGAGTTGGAAATGGAAAACGGTATTCTCGTCTATTCCTTCGATATTTCGCTGCCGGATTCAAAAAGCATCGTCGAAGTCCAGGTCAATGCTGTGACGGGAGCAATCGTCGATGTCGCCGTCGAAGGTCCGGCCGAGCAAGCCAAGGAGGCCGCCGAAGACAAGAAAGCCGGAGCAACCGAAAAGGGTGAAAAAGGCGAGAAGGCTGAAGGAAAAGAAAAAGACTAGCGGCAGTGGCCCGGCCTTCAAACAGGCGGTGCTTAAGCACTGATAGACAATTATATCGAATGCGCAATTGGGCGTCCCTCAAAAAGGGGCGCCCAAACTTTTAACAAGTAAAACTGAGTAGAGGCTAATGTTTGGAGCTTACGAGGAGGTCTCTGCGATGCAGTTACATTCCTATGGCTTCGTCTGCCACCGCACCTTATCGCTCAAAAACATCTGGTCCGGCAAAAAGCCAACCGGCGCTTTCGTCAACGGAAAGTTATTCGGCAAGCCTTCGTAATGGCCGTGGGTTATGTATTGCGTCCAGGCATCGGACACGAACCGTTCCCAACTCTTTTGCTCAATAACCATGTGTGAGAGAAATTTCCGTTCGGTAGTGCGTTGCGTGAGGTAAATGGCGTGGACCTTTTTGACGCCGTCCATTTTGTAAAACTGTTCATCATCATTGGGCGTGACCCACGCGCATTGACGTTCACCGTACCACGCCACCGCCCATGGAATATCGCTCATCATCAGTTCCTCAGGCTGCATCCAATGCGCCGCGCGCTGGATAAACCCGGGAAAATACGGCGTGCTTACCGGATATGTCGGTGGTGGCAGAAAAACGAAGATGTAGGGCAAACAGCAAATCACGGCAAAAAACGCGATCATAACAAATCGTAATTCCAGGTTCGCCGCGCTGAGTTGCTCCATCAAAATGAAAAACAGCGCCGTGCCGAACATAAAAATCAACGGCGCAAAAACGACGAGAAGGTTTTCCGAATTGATGATCGGCGAATCCGTCGTCAAATGCGTCCGCGCGATTGCTTCGATCCCGATTAGCAGAATCAGGCAGAGCACAATAAAAAAGCGCAGCCGTGAGAGTCCCGGATTGCGGAACGGCAAGAGCAAGCCGACCAGAAAAAATGCCGTGACCCAACTGCCACCCAATCGCGGCAATTCGTTTTCGAGAATGTCGCGGCAATTGGTAAAAAATTTCTCCGCGAAATCCTGCGGTTCGAGCAACGCGATGCCCACGCTCGGATCGGCCGAACGCTCGACGCGGTCTTCCGGAAACGCAGCCGTCCCTTCGTATATGGCGAAACCAGCCGTGCCGAAAAATTTTTCACTGAGCTGATAATTGCGACCGAGCCATGGCGCAATAACAGCAAGCGCCACGACCGCAACTGTCGTCGCGAGCAACGTGCGGCGGCGGGTGAGAAAGGCCGCGAGGACAAAGACGGCCGGAGCGAGCAGCAAGATCATCGAATAGCGCGTCAGCGCGGCCACGCCGATGAGCAGGCCGATGGCAATCGCCAAAATGATCATGCGCGCGTTGCGCGGCGTTTCCTTCCTGTCTTCGTCATCCAGAAGCCACAAGCACCACGCGATGCCGAGAACAAGTGCCACAAGTAACATCGTCGACAAACCGGAAACGCTAAAATGCCAGAAAACTTCCGAGGCAGCAAAAAGGCCCGCACTAACCCACGCCACGGACGGATCGAACATCCGGCGCGCCAATTTGTAGAGCAGCACGACACTGACAAAAAAAAGCGCCTGGTTGAAAACGCAGATCCAAAGTTCCGGTTGATAACTGGCGAATGTTTTCTGCTGCGCCGCGAATTGAAACGGCAAAATTTTCATCAACCCGGCGAGCAACGTGGGATAAACCGGAGGATTACTGATATCCGGCATCGACACACCCCAACTCGGAATCGCATTCGTGTTGACCGTTTCAAACAGATGCACGGCCAGTGGGCGAATAAATTGCGTCGTGTAACCGCGGCCTTGACCGATGTTGTGCGCCAATTGCCCCGCGTCCATCGCTTCCTGCGTGTTGAAGTTGCGATACGCGCGCATGTCGTAGCACATCGCCAACGCGCCAAACCCAAGGATAACCGCCAGCGTTTTGATAATGCGGGCGCCTGCGCCGACTTCCATTGCGTGAATGAATTCCTGGAGTCGCATGGGTTCAGTTGCCGGTGCAGGTGGTATCTTGGCCGTCCATGGCTTAACCGCACGTTAGTAGACGAGAACGCATGCCGCGAGGAAAATTTAGGTCACAAATCCTGCAAGTTGTACTCAACGAGTTTACGATGCAGCGTGCGCCGGCTCATGCCGATTTTTTTCGCCGCCGCCGTGCGATTGCCGTTGCATTCTTTCAACGCGCGAATGATCAACTGTTTCTCCGCTTCGGCAACGGTCATATCCGACGGCGCAACCAGTTTGGTGCTGGTCGGCAAAGTCGAATTGGAAGCGCGCACCGCCGGGGGCAAATCGCGCAACGTTACCTTATCAGCACGACATAGCACGACGGCGTGTTCTATCGCCGTTCGCAACTCGCGCACGTTCCCCGGCCACCGGTAAGCCATCAACGCCTCCATCGCATCCGGCGTGAAGTCCGTGACCGTTTTATTGTTCTCACCCGCGAATTCCTTCAAAAAGGACTTCGCAAGAAGCGGAATATCGACGGTGCGATCGCGCAACGGCGGCAAAACAATTTCCATCACGCGCAAACGAAAAAACAGGTCCTCGCGAAATTTTCCCGCTTTGACCTGTTCTTCAAGATTGCGGTTGGTCGCGGCGATGAGACGCACATCCGCGGTCAAAGTTTTGTTGGAACCGACGCGTTCAAAAGTGCGCTCGCCTAAAAACCGCAACAGCTTCACCTGGATTGAAGAATCAATTTCGCCGATTTCGTCCAGAAAGAGCGTGCCGCCCTGGGCGGCTTCAATTCGGCCGATGCGCCGTTCATGCGCTCCGGTGAACGCCCCTTTTTCGTGCCCGAACAATTCACTTTCCAAAAGGGTTGGTGCCAGTCCGGCGCAATGGACAGTCACCATCGTGTGGTTCGCGCGCGGGCTTAATTGGTGGATCGCTTTAGCGATAAGTTCCTTGCCGGTCCCGCTTTCGCCGAGCAACAAAACTGTCGTGCGCGCGGGCGCGACCTGCCGGACGACGCCCAATATCTCTTCCATCGCCGGCGATTGACCGATGATGTTCTCCATGCCGAAGCGCGTATCGAGCTGCTTTCGCAACGACACATTTTCCGCTTCCAACTTGTGCTGTCGTAAGGCGCGCGCGATGCGCATCTCCAGCTCATCAATCTGCAACCGGCCTTTAGCAATATAATCGTCCGCGCCGTGCTTCATCGCTTCGACCGCCAGCTCCTCAGAACCATACGCGGTCATGAGAATGCAAATCGGCGGTTTAGACAGCGACTTGGCCCGCGCGATTAGTTTCATGCCGTCTTCTTTCGGCAACCGGAAATCGGTGAGCAACACGTCGAAATTTTCCTGCTCGAGCAACTGCATCGCCGCGCCAGCGTCTTCCGCAATCCAGACGTCATAGTGATCTTCGAGAGCCGCACGCAGACCTTCGCGCGTCGGCTTTTCGTCGTCGACAATCAGCAAAGATGGTTTGAGATCGCTCATGCGTTAATCGTGATACTTGGCTTCCAACAGGCGCGGATGCCGTTCGTGCAACGGCAGCCAAACGCGAAAACGCGTCCCCTGGCCCACGTTGCTCTCAACTTCGATTCTGCCGCCGTGCTGGCGCACGATGCGTTGGACAATCATCAAGCCCAGTCCGCTTCCTTTTTTCTTGGTCGTATAAAATGGCTCGAAAATATGGTTGATCTGTTCCTGCGGAATGCCGCCACCGGTATCGGTAATGCTGAACCAGATCGCTTCGGAACTCTGGCCGCTCTCAATCGTCAACGTTCCCCCGCGCGTCATCGCCTGCATCGCGTTTTTGATGAGATTGACGAGCACCTGTTTGATTTGGTTCGCGTCGATGGGTGTCGCTTCCATCCGGCGGCCGAGCTTTTCTTTGACGTGCAAACCGCGATTCTCCAATTCCGGCGCCAGCAACGTCAGTGTTTCGCGAATAACTTCGTTGATAGGAGTCAGCCTCAATTGCGGCGGCGTCGGTCGAATCGCTTGCAAAAATTGCGTGACGATATAATCGAGCCGAGTGATTTCGCCCTTCGCCACCTCAAGATAGTTTTCCAGCTTCTGCGCAACTTCCGTGCAATCGATGTTCGATGGCGCGGAGCGATTGCGACCGATCGGCGTTACGGATTGCTGCTTCAATTTACGAAGCTCGCGTCCCATCAATTGCAAATGAATATGCAGCGCGTTGAGTGGATTACCGATTTCATGCGCGACACTCGCCGCCAACAATGTGAGAGAGTGAATGCGTTCGCTTTCGATTGCTTCGAACGTCGCCTGGCGCGCTTCCGTTGCGTCATGCAGAATCAGCGCCATGCCCGCGCTGCCTTTGCTTTCACCGTCCAACGGCGCGGCATAAAGACGGAGAAACCGCGGCACAGGAAAGTTAATTTCGAATTCATGATGCGACGCGCGCTGGCCGCCGTGCTTGTCCAGCGCGAGCAAGCTTGGCCAATCCAGCTCCGGAAGAAATTTGGAGATCGGCTGGCCCTCCGTGGCATCGGCCTGCAAACCCAGCAACCGCGTCACTGCCTGGTTGAAATAAAGGACCTTCCCTTTTTCATCGACGACGAGCACGCCATCTTCAATCGCGTTGAACAGTGTCTCCAGAAAATTGCGCTCACGAGCCAGCCGTTGGACCACCGTTTGCAAACCTTCAGCGTCCAATCGGCTGATGCGCCCGAGCACTTTATCCAAAAATGTGGATTTTCCGGGTGGCATAGCGCCAGAGTCAATATGGCACAGATTGACAAACCATGTTGCCGAAATCAAGTCTACTGTTGACAGCACGTAATAGACTATAAACCAGCAGCTAACGAGATATGTAGGGCCAAAACTGCCTAAATATCGGAAGCCAGTTCGTCCAAAGCTACAATGCGCGTCTTAAGGAGATCACGTTCAGGCGTTGCGTGTTTCAGTTCCCGATCAATAAAGTGAATCACCTCGTGAACTTCATCGCGCGACTTCACCGCAATATACCGAACATCTTCCGGCCGGAACTCCAGCATCTCCTGTTTGCGCAATTGCTCATTCGCCGGATTGAGCACGCGCTCATCGCGAAACTCGTTTTCGCTCAAAAAGAATTTCTTTTCACAACCTTCGAAGGAGGACACAAACCGCCATTCGCATTCGCCATAAAAATCTTTTTCCTTTTCGATGTTCTGGACCCGTCCACGCATCGGTTTGCAATAGGCCATCATAACCATCGCCGCTGTCTTCATCCGATGTTCGTTCGTATGTTTCGTATCGAGGATCAGTTCGCGGAGAAATTTTCGGACCGTGGAATCCGGCGAAACATACAAGACGGGGTTCAAACCCGTCGCAGCCCAATTGTCGCGATAGACGCCGATGCCGTAGCACCCATAGAACTCGGTGTGCTCGTGGAGCCGGGAAATGGGAATATCGCAAAAGCTGACCATCGGCCAGGCGAGCCATTGCGTTGTCTTGTCACCCAGCCAGCGCACGTCTTCCAAACAATATTGCGGCCAGAACCCTTCGCGGAGAATGCGCAGCAACGTCTCCAGCGAATTCGTGAAGTGAAACAAAGTTTTCGTGCGCGGATTCATACCCTTCCACGGGAATG
>JAICXV010000096.1 GCA_025934545.1 Verrucomicrobiia bacterium | reverse complement strand
AGGCCGAAGGCTTCGCCGACACGACGATAGAGACCGGGTTTGCGCGCGGCGTTAAATTCCATCACGACCGGCAACGTCAGGGCGTTGGCCGTGCCGTGGTGCAGTCCGCACAACGACGAAAGCGGGTGCGACAGAGAGTGCGCTGCGCCGAGATCTTTTTGGAACGCGATGCCTCCCATGAGCGCCGCGATTTGCATAAGGCCGCGCGCTTCGATGTCGGCGCCGTTTTTGACGGCGCGCGGCAAAGCGGTCGAAATAAGACGAATGCCCTCAAGCGCAATCCCGTCGCAGAGCGGATGGAAGACGGGCGAGGTGTAAGACTCGATACAATGGGTGAGAGCGTCGGCGCCGGTTGCGGCGGTGAGTCGCGGAGGCAGAGCGACGGTCAACTCGGGATCGAGAATGGCGGCAGTCGCCAAAAGTGTTGGGTGAAAAATGCAGGTCTTTTTGCCGTTCAAAATGATTACTGAACTTCGGCCGACTTCGCTGCCGGTGCCGGCGGTCGTCGGAATTGCGAACAACGGCGCAAGGCCGGACCAGTCGGCGGTGAAATCAAATTGGGCGAGCGTCTTCTCGGGACGCTTGATGCGGAGTCGGACGATTTTGCCAACGTCGAGCGCGCGGCCTCCGCCCAAAGCGATACTCGAATCGCATTTGTTTTCCAAAAATTCGGCGAGCGCGGCTTCAACGTCGTCATTGATGGGATTGGGCCTGACTTTGGCGAAAACCGGCCATTGGTCGTTTCCAATGACGGAAACTTTTTTGAACGCGTCGGTAGCAAGAACGCCCGGATCAGTGACAATGAGAGGACGACGCGCGCGGGCTTCGGCCAACTTGGCAGGCAGTTCGCGAATGGCGCCCGGACCAAAAACGATTTTTGTTGGAAAAGAAAAATTTGAAAGATTTGAAAGCATACCCTGATATTTGACAGGAATTATCTATTGGTCGCGTTAATGAGAACAATAGGTGTCGGCCTGAGGTGGGGTTCGGCAAAAACGAGGCGATTAATTGTTATTGGTGGGTCGGGTTTCTATAAACATGGCGCTCCTAACGGAGCTTTGCGTCTTGAACTTTGACGCGTCCGGTTTCACCCTTTTCGCCATGAATCGTATTGCCTGTTCCTTGCTTTGCGCGCTCGCGTTCGCATCCACCGCTGCATTCGGCGCTGAACTAAAATTTTCGCTCGCGACGAATTTTTTTGATCATGATCCCGATCAAAAGCAATTGGGCCCGTGCCATGGTGGCGTGGTCACGGACAAGGCGGGGAATATTTATGTAACGACTGATACTCCGCGCGGCATCGTGGTGTTCACATCGAAAGGGAAATTTCTGCGCGCCTTTGGGCCGACTAGGATTCATGGGCTGGAACTGCGTAAAGAAGGTGGCAAGGAATTCATCTACGGGGCGCGTCCAGCGGATCACGAAGTGGTGAAGATCAATCTCGCCGGTGAAATTCAGTGGACGATCACTTCCCCGATGGAGTCGGGCATTTATAAGGAAGCGAAAGGATTCAATCCATGCGCGGTCACGGTCGGGCCGGATGGCGACATCTTCGTCGCCGATGGATATGGATCGAATTACGTGCTGAAATTCGATAAAAACCGGAAGTTCGTAAAGGCCTTCGGCGGTCCGGGAGCTGAGGAAGGAAAATTCAACACGTGTCACGGCATTGCGTTGGACACGCGACAGGGAAAGCCGCTTTTGCTCGTTTGCGATCGCAATAACAATCGGGTCGAGTATTGGGACCTTGACGGCAACTTCGTCAAAGTGATCCAGAAAGATCTGCGGATGCCGGCCGCCGTCCATATCCGCGGCAAGTACGCGGTGTTTCCCGAATTGCAAGGCCGGGTCACGGTCCTGGATGACAAGGGCAACATCGCCGCCCGAGTCGGTGACAATCCCAACGAGAAACAACGCGCTAATTTTGGGTTACCGCCCGATCAATGGACCGATGGCATTTGCAATTCACCGCACGGAGCCTGCATCGACAAGGACGGAAATCTGATTGTGACGGAATGGAGCAAATTTGGTCGCGTGGAGAAATTCGTCAGAACGAAATAGGTCGAGATTTAAGCATAGAACGAGCAGAGAGAACCGAAAGAAGACCAGATCAATCTTTCGCGGTGTTTAGGTATCTTGGGAAAACGGATTATAGATATCGACACCGGCGTGTTGGAAATGTTTTACGTTCCGGGTTGCGACGGTGAGACGATGCGCAGACGCTGTCGCAGCGACCAAAACATCTTCTACGTCCATCGTATGATTTTTGTTTTTCAAACGCTGCACGATTTCGGCCCATTTCATCGATACCGGCTCGTCGACGATTACGATTGAATCGCGCCATTCGGTCCTTAGCTTTTCGAACCAGTTTCGCAATTGCACCTTCTTGCGACCGTAATCCCGATCCAAAATGCCTTCATACAGTTCGTAAATCGTGACAACACTGATGAACAGGTCATCCCGCTGGAGAAACTCGACCACGCCTGCGTCCGGTTTTGGACGGGTGGATTCGGAAATGACGTTTGTGTCGAGCAGGAAACTCATTTGCGACGAAACGCTCGCAATGGCTTGCTGGCTCGTTCCGGGGTTTTGAGTTCGACCGGGCAGGAGAGCAAATGTTTACCCAAACCGAACTTGCGACGGCGAGAAACACGTTTCAGACGAACGATATCTTGACCTTCGGTATCGACCTCAAAACCGTCGCCAGGGATCAAAGACAATCGTTTTCGGATTCCTTTCGGAATAACAAGCTGACCCCGTTCTGAAAGCGTTGTCGTCATTGGTTAAACATTAAACGTTTGGACAAACATTCACAAGTATGAAAATCATACCGAATTGGAAAATCAACTTATCAGCGATGAAGATGTCATATGATTGAATTGCGACAAATAGCGGGTTTGAAATTTCGAACCTGCTGCTCCTACTAGTAACTACAAATGAGCATCTTCCCAATCACTCCGCTTGTTCGCGAAGTGCAGGCACTTATCTTGCAGACATTCGATGTATCGGACGAAACAGCACAAAACTACGCCGCCGAATTAGTCGCGCTGGCTGAAGGTTGGGGAAGCAAATCCAGCGCGCGGGAACTCGACTGGTCATACCGCATCAAAAAAGATTTAGGTGAGGGCAGAAAACTTAAATGGCGGTCCGGCAACGAACGTGAGGCATTCGAAAAAAACGAAAGAGGCAACTACGAAGCATGGGATGCGCTCATTCGCAACAAAAGAGCGGATCCACCGTTGCGATAAAAGTCTTTGGTAACGCTTTGCCTCTTGAACTTTGACGCGTCCGGTTTCACCTTTTCGCCATGCGCCTGGACCAGGCACTGGTTGACCTGCATTTGACGGAAAGCCGCGAGAAAGCGAAACGCTGCATCCTCGCCGGACAGGTGCGCGTCAACGGCCAGCAGGCCAAAAAACCGAGCGACGATGTTTCGCCGGAAGATACGATCACGATCGATGCGCCCGAGAAATACGTCAGTCGCGGTGGGCATAAACTCGAAGCGGCGCTCGACGAATTTAAATTGGATGTAAATGACGCGGTTGCGATCGATCTCGGCGCGTCGACTGGGGGGTTTACGGATTGTCTTTTGCAACGTGGCGTCGAACGGGTTTATGCGGTGGATGTCGGCCATGGGCAACTGGCGTGGAAGTTGCGCCGTGATTCGCGGGTCGTCGTCATGGAAAAAATGAATGCGCGGGCTTTGACGAAGGACCAATTTCGCAAACCATTCAACGGTGCGCACATTATTGTCATCGATTGTTCGTTCATCTCATTGCGGAAAATTCTTCCCGCAGCGTTTAGTTTACTGCAACCTGCGGGCAAGATTGTGGCGCTCGTAAAACCTCAGTTCGAAGCCGGCAAAGCCGAGGCCGATAAAGGCGCGGGCGTCATCACCGACCCGGATGTGCACGCGCGTGTGTTGAAAGAATTGCGCGATTTCGTGACGCATGAGACGACGTTGAAATGGCGATTACAGATCGAATCTCCGCTGCTCGGCCCGGCCGGCAATAAAGAATTTTTAGTTCTCCTTGAAAAAGACGCGTAAAACTCAACCGCTGCGGGTCCCCTCCCCAATCAACCGAATCGGCTTAGTCGCCAACGCGGAGAAAGCGGCCAGCCGCGCCGTCGTCCATCGAGCGATGGCGCTCATCCGCAAAACCGGACGCAAGGTCGCGAGCGACCATATCACAGCGACGTTCGCCGGGCTCAAATGTGAGACACATCCGAACCTCACCGCACTCGCGAAAGCCGTAGACCTGTTGCTGGTTTTCGGCGGCGATGGAACAATCTTGCGTGTTGTCGCATCGATCGATGGAATCGGCACACCGATCCTTGGAATCAATGTTGGCCGGCTTGGTTTTCTGACCGCCGTTCCGTCGGACCGCCTCGCTTCGGTTCTTAAGAAAATCTTCAGCCCGGACTTTGTCGTTGAACCGCGTTCACTCATCGAAGGCGCCACTGAGCACGGAAAAAAATCGGTGACGATGGCCGCATTGAACGACATCGTGATCAGCCACGGGGCGGCCTCGCGCGTGATCGACCTCGACGTAACCGTCGATGACCAGCCGCTGACGCGTTATCGGGGCGATGGTTTAATCGTCAGTTCGCCGACAGGTTCGACGGCGTATTCGCTGGCGGCCGGCGGCCCAATCATCAATCCGGACGCGAATGTTTTCGCCATCACGCCGATTTGCGCGCACGCATTGTCGAACCGCTCATTGATCGTGAGCATGAATTCGATCATCAAAGTGAAACTCATCACGGAGAATGTGGAAACGATTGTCGCGGCGGATGGTCATGTCGTCACTCCATTGCGCGTTGGAGAAATTGTGACGATCCGCCGGAGCGTGCGATCGGTGAATCTGTTGCATCCGGGCGGGACATCGTTCTTCGAGACGATTCGTCGCAAGTTGCACTGGAGCGGCTCGGCAGTATGACGGTGCGGTTAAAAGACATCGCGTTTGCGGCGGGCGTCTCGGTCATGACCGTTTCCAAAGCGATGCGCAATGCGCCGGATATTTCCGCGAGCACCAAAACGCGAATCAAATTGCTCGCCCAACAAATGGGTTATGTGCCGGACTCGGCCGCGCAGGGACTGCGGAGTCGCACCACCCGCCTGCTCGGATTGTTGCTGCCGACAATTGTGAATCCAGTTTACGCGCGCATGGTGTCGGCGATCGAGGAGAGCGCGCACGAGATGGGTTACGATTTGATCATCGCGCACACGTTAAACATTCAGGAACGCGAAGAAGCGTGCATCCGGCGTTTGTTGGCTCGGCGCGTCGATGGAATTTTTGTCGTGCCGGTTTATCGACTTGAACCGACCGCGCCAATCTACACGGAATTATTCAACCGCCGGGTGCCGACGATCATCCTTGGACAACGCGCGCCGTTCTGCGCGAATTTTGTGAACGTGGAGGGTGATGATTTGCAGGGCAGTTTTGCGATGACGAAACATTTGCTCGAACTCGGCCATAAACGGATCGCGTTTCTTTCGGGGCCGATGGCTTCTCCGCAAGCCCACGAACGGATCGAAGGTTATCGTCGGGCGTTGCGTGAGACGGACATCGAACCGGACGACAAATTGATTTTCGCCGGCGGTTCAACGATCGAAGAAGGCGAAGCGGCGGCGTTGCAAATCATCAACGAAGCGGTCCAGGTGACGGCGATACAAGCGGTGAACGATATGGTCGCGATCGGCGCGGCGAATACGTTTTTGAGACAGGGCGCAAAAATTCCGGAGGACATGTCGATCGCCGGTTTTGGAAATACTTTGGCGAGCGAACATTTCCGGATTCCCCTTACGACGGTGCGCCAGCCAAAAGCGCGCCTCGGTCGGGCGGCGGTTGAGTTGATGAAACAATATCTGCACGGAAACCAGCCCGTGCCAGCTCGTCTATCGGCGGCGGTGGTAATTCGTCAGAGCACGGCACCGCCCAAACAAGTTGCCGCTTAAGCCCCCTTCTGCTCAATCCACTTGATGGTTTTTTCGGCAAGTTTGTCGAACGCGGTCACGCACATTTCGAGGTGTTCTTCTTTGGTGTCCTCGATTTTGTTGTGACTGATGCCGTGTAAGCTCTGGACGAACATCATCACGGTTGGGACTCCCGCGGCTGCAACTTCGGCGGCGTCGTGCAATGGACCAGAGGGCAAGCGATGTGATTTGGCGCACGTTTCACGAATTGACTCGTCGCACAAATCAATCAAGTCGTTGTTGAACGGACGCGGGTCAATTTGCCACAGACGTTCCCACGAAACTTCGACGTTGCCTTCTCTGGCGAAACGTTCGCTCGCTTCCTGCGCTTCGTTGAACATTTGCTTTAACGCGGCACCGTCGAGATGACGTTGGTCGAGTGTGATGCGGCATTCTTCGACGACGCTCGTGACAATGCCCGGTTTAGTTGTGCACGAACCAATCGTGCAAACGCCGCCTTTGCTACGCTCAGCTATTTTGTAGATTTCCGGACTCATTTTCGCCGCGGCGAGGAACGCGTCTTTGCGACGGTTCATCGGCGTGCTGCCGGAATGCGCGGCTTGGCCTTTGAAAGTGATTGCGTGACGTTCGACTCCGAATGTTCCGAGGACTGCGCCGAGAGGCAGACCCAGGTCCAATAGCACCGGGCCTTGCTCAATGTGCAGTTCTATATATGCAGCGGCGCTTTTTAGCTCTTTACCGCATTCTTTGGCGCGCTCGAAATTGATACCGACATCTCGCAGCGCGTCGGGCAAACGCATACCGTCCTTGTCTTTGAGGCCGCGCGCCTCGTTCATATCGAGATTGCCGGAGCATGCCGAGGATCCAAAAAGACTTTTCCCAAACCGCGCGCCCTCCTCGTCCGCCCAGTCGACGAGCCGGACCGTCACGGGCGGCTTTCCTTGGTATTGTGCATTGATACGGCGCAAAATCTCGATACCGGCAACAATATTCAAACAGCCGTCGAGCCAGCCGCCGTTGGGGACGGAATCAATGTGGCCGCCGATCAAAAGCGCTTTGTCGGACGGGCCGTGAAGCGTGTGCCAGGCGTTGCCGGCTTCGTCGTTGTGAATTTCGAGCGGAAGGTCCTTGAGCTTTTCTTTAAACCAGGCGCGCGCTTTGAGCCATGTTTTGGTAAACGCGACGCGCTGCGCGCCGTTTTGATCGCCGGTCAACTGACGAAGTTCCTTGAGTTCCGCAACCGTCCGTTTGGGGTTCAATAACGTGCTCATGAGAAATTTTTCGGAACGAATTCAAGACCGATTACTGGCGATCTTCTTCAAAAAATCCTGATAGACCAATCCGATGCCGGTGCGCAGATCTATTTTCGGTTTCCAACCGAGAGCAAACAAGCGCGAACTATCCATCAATTTGCGCGGTGTTCCATCCGGTTTGGACGTGTCCCAAACGATTTCACCTTTGAACCCGATGACCTCT
>JAICXV010000657.1 GCA_025934545.1 Verrucomicrobiia bacterium | reverse complement strand
TGAAAATCCGCAGATCAACGCCATTGAATTGACCCCGGCGTCGTAAGTCCGAGCCAGTCGGAGCGCCGTCATGGCCACAAGTAAACCCGCGCGGTCGGTACCGCCTTACAAAAATTCGCGGCTTCCAGCGGCCGCGCGGGTTAAAGATTTGCTGGCACGGATGACGCTGGAGGAGAAGGCGGCGCAAATGCAGTGCGTATGGCAGGAAAAAGCCGCGAAACTGCTGGATGCCAAAGGGAACTTCGACGCCGCCAAGGCTAAGGCAGCGTTCAAAAAGGGTTACGGAATCGGGCAAGTGGGTCGCCCGAGCGATGCGGGCGCAAGTCCGGCCACGCCGGCGAATGGCAAGACCGCCCGGGGGATGGCGGAACTCACCAACGAGATTCAGAAGTTTTTCATCGAGAAGTCACGCCTCGGAATTCCCGTTTTCTTTCACGAAGAATGCCTGCATGGCCATGCAGCGAAGGAAGGCACCAGTTTTTCCCAGCCCATCGGTCTCGCGGCGACTTTCAATCCCGAGCTCATCGAAAAGCTTTACGAGATGACGGCCCGGGAAGTGCGGGCGCGCGGCGCGCATCAGGCGCTGACGCCGGTGGTGGATGTGGCACGGGATCCGCGTTGGGGTCGCGTGGAGGAAACATTCGGCGAAGATACCTACCTGGTGACCGAAATGGGCATCGCGGCAGTGCGCGGGTTTCAAGGTGATCGCAAATTCAAGAACAAGGACCGGCTCATTGCCACGTTGAAACATTTCGCCGCGCACGGTCAGCCGGAATCCGGTCAGAATTGCGCGCCGGTGAATGTGTCTGAGCGCTACTTGCGCGAGACGTTTCTTCGCACGTTCAAAGACGTCATTGAGAAAGCCGGCGCTATCAGCGTGATGGCGAGCTACAACGAAATCGACGGCGTGCCATCGCATGCCAGCACGTGGCTGTTGCGCGATGTTTTGCGGAAGGAGTGGGGCTTCAAGGGTTTCATTGTTTCGGATTATTACGCGATTTGGGAACTGCACCATCGACCGGACACGCACAGTCATTTTGTTGCGGCTAACAAAAGAGAAGCGTGTGCGCTCGCGGTCAAAGCGGGAGTGAACATCGAATTTCCCGAACCGGATTGCTATCTGCATCTCGTTGAACTGGTGCGGAAAAAGATTATAAAGGAATCGGAGCTGGATGAATTGATTGCGCCGATGTTGCTCTGGAAATTCAACATGGGGCTGTTTGAGGATCCGTATGTCGATCCGGAGCAGGCAGAAAAGATTGTACGCTCTCCAGAGCATCGCGAACTTGCGCTGACTGCGGCCCGCGAGACGATCACGTTGCTTAAAAACGAAAACAATTTACTCCCGCTCGACGCCAAAAAGCTTAAGACCATAGCGGTCATTGGACCGAATGCGAACCGCCTTTTGCTCGGTGGATATAGCGGAGTGCCGCAGCATAATACGACTGTGCTCGAGGGCATTACCGCCAAGGCGGGCAAGGGCGTTAAGGTAGTTTACAGCGAAGGTTGCAAGATCACTGTCGGCGGTTCCTGGCAGCAGGATGAAGTTGTTCCGAGCGATCCGGCGGAAGATCGACGGCAGATTGCGGAAGCGGTTGAGGTCGCAAAAAATGCGGATGTCATCATCGTCGCGATTGGGGATAACGAACAGACTTCCCGTGAGGCCTGGTCGCTGAAGCACATGGGCGATCGCGCCAACCTAGATCTGATTGGCCGTCAGGAGGAATTGGTCAAGGCATTGCAGGCGACTGGCAAGCCCGTTGTGGCATTGGTTTTCAATGGCCGCCCGATTTCGATTAATTATCTGGCGCAAAAGGTTCCGGCGATTTTGGAATGCTGGTATCTGGGCCAGGAATGCGGGCGCGCAGTGGCGGATGTTTTGTTCGGCGATTTCAACCCTGGCGGCAAGCTGCCGATTTCGATTCCGCGCTCGGTCGGGCAGGTGCCGTCTTTTTACGCGCACAAGCCGTCGGCGCGCCGAGGCTTTCTCTGGGATGACGTTTCCGCGCTTTATCCGTTTGGATTTGGCTTGAGTTATACGACGTTTCAGTTCAAAAACATACGTCTCAAAAAAATCGGCATCAACGGGTCGGCGCGTGTGCAGGTGGACGTGCAAAACACAGGCAACGTCGCGGGGACGGAAACAGTTCAGATGTACATTCGCGACCTGGTGAGTTCCGTGACGCGACCGGTGAAGGAATTGAAGGGATTCAAAAAAGTATTCCTGCAACCGGGCGAAATGAAAACGGTTGCGCTGAACATCACACCGGATTCGTTGGCATTTTATGGGCTCAATAAAAAATTCGCGGTCGAGCCCGGAGATTTTGAAATCATGGTCGGCAGTTCCTCCCGAGACGCTGACCTGCAGAAAGTAACCCTATCCGTAACCAAATAACATGAGCGCAAGCGTCGAAAACAC
>JAICXV010000135.1 GCA_025934545.1 Verrucomicrobiia bacterium | reverse complement strand
GCCGTCCTGACTTCGTTATGATTCAACGTTATTCACGTCCGGCCATGCGCTAAATTTGGTCCGAGCAACGCAAGCTCGAGATCTGGTTGCAAATCGAATTGCTTGCCTCCGAAGCCCTCGTCGCCGAGGGCATCGTGCCCAAAAAAGATTTCGCGCGGATGAAGGCCAAAGCGGCATTCAACATCGATCGCTGCAAAGAATTGGAGAGGACGCTCAATCACGACGTCATCGCCTTCACCACGAACGTTTCCGAAAACATCGGCGCGCCCGCCAGTCGGTGGCTGCATTTCGGGTTGACGAGCAGCGACGTGCTCGACACCGCGTTTGCCGTGCAAATGGTCCAATCCGCCGACATTTTGATTCAGGATGTCAAAGACCTGCGCAAAACCATCGAGCGGCGCGCGCGTGAAACGCAATTCGTTCCGATGATCGGTCGCAGTCACGGCATCCATGCCGAGCCGACGACGATGGGTTTGAAATTTGCATTGATGTACGACGAGTTCAGCCGGGCGCTGCGTCGACTCGAACAAGTTCGAGAAACCGTTGCGGTTGGAAAATTGTCCGGCGCCGTCGGGACGAGCGCCCACCTTTCTCCGCGAATCGAAGCGGCGGTCTGCAAGAAATTAGGATTGCGTCCGGCATCGGTCGCGACACAAGTGGTGCAACGCGATATCCACGCTGAGTTCATTGGCGTCGCTGCTTTGGTTGCCGCCAGTATTGAGCGTTGGGCCACCGAATTTCGTCACTTGCAGCGGACAGAAGTGCTTGAAGCTGAGGAGTTTTTTGCGAAAGGGCAGAAGGGTTCCAGCGCGATGCCGCACAAGCGTAATCCGATCACAGGCGAGCGCTTGACGGGCCTCGCGCGGGTGCTGCGCGGAAATGCGGTGGCTGCGTTGGAGAACGTCGCGTTGTGGCACGAACGCGACATCAGCCACAGTTCGGTGGAACGGATTATTTTTCCCGATTCGTGCACGTTGCTCGACTACATGTTAGTGACGCTGCAAAAGCTCACGGACGGTTTGATTGTTTATCCGGAAAACATGAAACGCAATTTGGAGTTGTCGTTGGGCATGTGGAACTCGCAAACCGTCTTGCTCGCGTTGATTAAAAAAGGCCTGACGCGCGAGGCGGCCTACGAATTAGTGCAGCGCAACGCGATGCAGACCTGGCAAGCCAAACACGCCGGCAAGAACGCCGATTTCAAAACGCAGCTTTTAAGCGATCCAGAAGTGAAGAAACATTTTAAAGCCGGCGAGCTGGAAAAATTGTGTTCGCTCGATTTCCATTTCCAGAACGTGCGCGAAAAATTTAAGAAGGTGTTTGGACGCTGATTTGGTTATCGCTTGTTTGGCAAGCCGACTGTCTTTAGCCATGTTAATGGATCAGACGCGCTCGGAATGACGGAGCGAAAAACCAGAAGATCATCCGTCAGACCGTACAGAACGAAAAACGGAAACGAAACCAAGTTTGTCCTCCGAACTTCTTTGACGATTTGCGAGCCGGTGTTAAGAAAATGTCCCGCCGAACTAGGATTGTTCTTAATTCTCTCGATAGCTGCATCAACTCCGCTTCGGAACCGCAGAGACAGCCTTGGCGAAGGCGCCGTATTGCGCTTCAAAGCGTTTGATATCCTGTGGAAATTCGGGGTGATACGCGACTCTCATCGCAGAGCAGCGCGAAATTCCTCTTCCGAAAGGCCTTTGATCTTTCCTGTTACCACGTCTTCGATCCCGGGAATTGCGGCGGTGATAGCGTTATTTACCTCTTTTTCTGCAACCGTGGCTATGACACGACGAGCGACTTCCAACCTCTCATTTTCCGGAAGTTCCATCGCTGCAGCTGTGATCTCCTGCACGCTCATGTGTCAAACTTACAAGATTTATTCAACTCGGACAAGCAAGCTGATTAGCCCCACTTCTCGGTCTTCATTTGCTCTTTCGGAACTTTAAGTTCTTTGAGCACGAGATTCTCGGTGGCTTCGACGAGGGCGTTGGGGCCGCAGGCGTAGAACACGGTGTTCGGCAAATCGGTGATGTGGCTGCGGACCCAGTCGGCATCAATGCGGCCGCGACGGCCGTCCCAGGGATGGGTCGCGTCGAGGCGGGTGCAGGTGACGTGGAATTTGAAATTGGGATTGTCCTGTTCGAGCTTTCGGAATTCGTCGTTAAAAATAATGTCGGTTGTCGTGCGAACGCTGTAGAGGACGCTGATTTTTGTTTCGAGTTTGCGACGTGTTGCTTCGCGGACGAATCCGCGGAAAGGAGTTACGCCTGAGCCGCCGGCGATGCAGATGAGGTGTTTGTTCGGTTCGAGCACTGGAAGGAAGCGACCAGTCGGCGGAATGACCCAAAGTTTTTGACCGGCTTTGACCCAGTCGACGAGGCGCGTGCCCATTTTGCCGTCGCGCTTGATGGTGATTTCGAAGCAACCGCGATCGAGTGCGGAGGAGGAAAGGGAGTAAGCGCGTTTGTATTCGGGGGCGTCGGGAAAATAGACGGTGATGAACTGGCCGGTTTTGAACTCAATGTCATATCCCTCAGGCCATTGCAGGCGGAGAGTTTTAGTATCCGGCAACTCCATCGTTGCCGTTTCGACAAGCATTTCGGCGATATGTTTTGGCATAGAAAACGGCCCAAAAAGGCGAGCAGTTAGGATAGGTGTGAAAGTTTATCTGTAAAGACGGAACGTGTGGAAAAAAGGGAAATGGTGCGCGAGAGAGGACTTGAACCTCCACCCCTTACGGGACCAGATCCTAAGTCTGGCGTGTCTGCCATTTCACCACTCGCGCAGGACTGGTGTGAGGATATGCCAATGACGCCACTGAATCAAGGCGGGTGACAAACGACACAGGCCGGACGACAGCGATAGATCAATGATCAATGGTCAATGAATAATGAAGCATTCATTTCCCATTACTCATTAAACATTGGCCATTTTTCATTGAATCAGGTTTCTGGGAACCAGTGTCTGCATGTGGACGTTCGGCAAACAAAAAGCCCCTCCCGATTTCTCAGGAGGGGCTCGAAGCTTTTTAGTTAGCTTAGAACTTGAAGATCAGGTTCGCAGCAACCATGACGTCGTTCTTCTTGGTTCCGGTCGGGCCAGAGCCAACGACGAGGTCGGAGGCAGAGGTCACGCCAGGGCTGACAGTGCCACCGAATGGGGTCGAACCGCCATCGGCAGCGTGATCCCAGCGGACTTCCAAACGGCTGATGACGTTTTGCCACAAGTCGTATTGGAGGGTGCCGGTAACAGCGATGACCTTGGTGAAAGGTTCGTTAGCGAACGCAACGGCAGTGGCGTCGGTCGGATCAACCGCAACGGTTGTTCCACCCAACGCTGCCAGGCCGCTGCCGTGAGCGTATTCACCACGGATATGAACGCTGGCTTTGTCGCTCAGCTTCATCGAAGCATAAGCGGCCACAGCCATCACGTAACCAGCATCGGTGCCGGTCTTAACACTAGCCGAGGAGAACGGCACACCAGCGATAACCGGGGTAACGTCTGCGGTAGCCATGGAATGGTTGATCGAGTCAAATGCCACGCCAAGGGTCAAACCTTGAACGGGGGTCTTGATCGTCGCACCAACGTAGGCATGAAGGGTATCATGCGGAGTGCCGACGAGGGCTTGGGCATCGCCCGAGCCGTAAATGGCACCAGCATACAGTCCGGAACCGCCGATTGCGCCCCAGCTTTCGGGAGCGGTCAGGTTGATCATACCGAAGACGGCTTTTTTGCTTTCAATGCCGCGGACGTTACGGTCATTGATCGCGCCGGTATTTTCGGTGTTCGCGACACCGAGGCTGATAGCCGCGGTTTCGTTAAACTTGTATTCCGCCATCACACCGGTCAGTTCCGACGGTTCGAGGGTGAAGCCGTAGGAGCGGGTGAAGTTCGGGTTCTTGTATGAATCGGTGGATTCATAACCGAGCGGGGAATCGAAGCGACCGATTTTCCAGTCCAGACCGTTACCGACCGGCATGCGCAGGTTCAGGTAAGCCTGGCGGACGTGTTCGCCGATACCGCTGCCTTTGACGCCTTCGCCAGTGGTGGCATTGGCATCAGGGCCAAACATAAGATCAACGCAATAGCCAGAAGACCATTGGCCTTCTTCGAGTGGCTTGGCGATACGAAGATCGACGGAATCGAGGTTAAAGCCGTCTTGTTTGCCGGCGTTAAACTTGAACGGTGCTGGGTTGGCGTTTCCGGTGCCCGGATTCCAAACCATCGACGTGTCGATATAGCCACTAATTGTGGTGGCAGAGAGCGCAGTCAACAACGGGGTTGTTTTGGCTTCGTCTGCGCGGGCCACTGACGTAAGGCTGACCAGCCCGACGGCGGCCAAACCTAATGTCCATTTATTTATTTTCATCAATGAGTTCCTCCTGCTTTTGTTTTCGTTTTTTATGCGATTTAGCTGGGTAAATACAGTTTACCCGCGCACCAAAAACGGTGCATTGGGCGGACAATGGCAAAAACGGGTTTGTTTGACAACTAGTTTTTTTGGGTATTTTTGGCTCAACCGTGTCCGTACTTTTCGCATAAATGCAAGGTGGGACGCTCCGACGCGCCTAAAAGCAGGACAAAAGTGGGTGTTAAATTGACAATTTGTTGCGTCGTTCTGGAAAAATTGGGAAGCAGAACTTCGCGGAGGAGGACGATGACGAGAACGTTTAGGAATCCAAGTCAACTTAATAGCCAAAAACCCCCAACAGCTAGTGCAGCTGTCGAACATCCCCACATCAGCTTGCGGTAAGCGGAGACTTTATCTGTCAAACGATTTGCAACATGTCCCATGCTCAACGAAAAGACGCCCATCGCGAGAACGGTGCCGATGCCGTAAGCGACCAGATATATAATCGCCTGCGTCCTGGTCGGCAGCGCGAGCGAAGGCAGGATGGCAAGGAAGTGGGAGCTGCCGGCCAAACCGTGGAGGGTGCCAATCCCAAAAGCGGCGTGGGTGTGGACGTGATGCTGGGCCGGAGTGTGCGGCTTTCCGGGTGCGTGCATATGTATATGCTCATGCGGTTGGCCGTCGTGAGAGTGTTCGTGGGCGTGAATGCGCATGGCAGCGCGAACACCCCAGAAGCCAATCCCGAGCAACATCACGCCGACGAGTCGTTCGCTCCAGCCGGAGATGAGATCAATGGGAAGTATTCCGCGAAGGCAAAGGGAGAGGACGCCGACGAACAGCACGCCGGACGCGTGACCGAATCCCCAGCGAATGCCGCTGCCCCACGCGCGCGACGGTGCTTTGGCAGCGAGAGGCGCGATGGCGGCAAGGTGATCCGGTCCAGAAAGCACGTGAATAAATCCCGCGATGAACCCCGTCAAGATAACGATTACCATTGGTTTGAACCAATTAACACCTACGAGGCAGATTAGGCGAATGTTTTTGTTAGAGTGTGCCAGAATTCGTTGCAAAACATTCGTATTCGTCTCAGCCAGTCTCAGTCTCAGTCTCAGCCCCAAAGGGGGGCTGAGACTGAGACGAGACAGAGACGGGTGTTTAGGATGAGTCTCACGGTCTCACAGTCTCAACGGTATGAGACTATGAGACTATGAGACTATGAGAATAAGGACTTTTCGTAATTCTTCGGTAATCCGCTGGAAGCGTAAGCATGACATGTCATATCGTTTTGCCTCGATGGCATGAGAGCGGTAGTAAAATAGGAATTTGATGGATATGTTCAAATCGCCACAACCAAACATAATCGAAAGCGACGAAGGCTTCTCCATTCGAGTTGTTGGAGCAGGAAAATACGGGATCATTTATCGCGAAGGTGATCTAGCAATAAAAGTGCTTAGCGACGCTGCAATTATTCCCATAGGATATATCATTTACAAAAACAGTATTAAGGAGTGGGCGCCGCCGGCTAGCGGGAATATTATCAGCGAACAAACAAGGAAGCGAATTATCGACAATCTTTCCCGCGCATTCCTTTTCCAGGGATATCAGATCGAAGTTGATGAAACTCATGAATTTTCAGACTACTGGCTGCACCGACTGCAAAACCTCAATGAATAGATGGGACTGAGTAGGATTTTAATTTTACTTTAGCGTAAGCCTTCGACCGTTTAATTTTGGCGGATGCAGTTTCAGATCATTTTCAATCCGATCAGCGCTTCCGAACTGGCGAAGATGCCGCGCGAGTTGCAGCTCAATATATTAGGCGAATTCCGCGGGTTGCCCCATGAGGTGTTGACGAGTGACTTGCAACATTTTGGGAAGCTGGAAAGGCATGGCAAGATTCTGCACCGCTTTCGCCTGGGTGATTACCGCGTTTATTTTGAGCGGCATGACCTTGGTGTCGTCGTCCACCGCATTCTCAGCCGCAATACTCTCAAAGATTTTCTGTTTCGCTCGAGTTTGCCGACCGGCGAGGATAAAGCTTTGGAGGAGAATCCGAAGTTTTGGGAAATGATCGAGGCGGCGAAGATAGGCCCCGAAAAGAACTGACACCTGCTTTAACACAGAGACACAAAGAGCACGGAGATACACAAAGAGAATTTTTAAAAGAATCTCTGTGAGCCTCTGTGCTCTTTGTGTCT
>JAICXV010000464.1 GCA_025934545.1 Verrucomicrobiia bacterium | reverse complement strand
GATGGGGAAACGCAGCCCCCGCACGCCGACCTTGTCGATGCGCAGTTCGCGGGTATCGCGCTCGTTCTGCTTGTCATGCATCGGGGCGTGGGCCTTGCGCGCGGAATCTGCCCGCGGATGAACACCGCCGGGTTGGGGGCTTTTTTGCATGACAACCAAAATAGCAGCGTACGGGCTTTTTGCAAAAAAATACGGCTTTTTCCGAGGTGATTTGTCTTGCCGACCAAGATTCAAAAGCTTTTTAATCACCGCCAAGGAACCCAATGAAACACTCATGCTTGCTCGCCGTCATTATATTTTTAGGCATCTCGATTTCCCCGGCAACTGAAGCCATGTTGGACGACGTGAACGCCATCGGCGGTTACGTGACCGGAACGGCGGGATGGACTTTCAGCCCCACGGCAAATATTTCGGTCACCGACCTCGGCGTTTTCGAGTATATCTTTACGACCCCAAATCCGGGCCCCATCTCCGTCGGATTATGGAGTGCGAACGGAACTTTGCTGTCTTCGAGTCTAGTCGCTTCCGATGGCGTTCTGCTGAACGCCAGCCGCTACGAGTCAATCACGCCCACTTTTCTTTCCGCGGGGCTCACCTATTATATCGGAGCCTATGCGCCGGGAGGCACCATCCTGTTAGGCGGAATAGATCCCGACGCAGGCGGCGCGGTGACGATGTCGCCGGAAATTCGCATCGGCATGGCGGTCGCCGATGTCGGCGCGTATGGTTCTCCCACCACGGCCATCGGCGGACCCGGCTCGGCAGTGGTGGCTCCCAATTTCCAATATGTGGATGCCGTTCCCGAGCCTTCTGCCGGAGCCTTGCTGATTCTTGGCGCCGCCCTGCTAGTGGAGAACAGAATGAAGCGGACGAAACGAATCCAATGAAAGTCGGACCATCGATCCGGTTCGCTGCGTGCCTGGGAGGTGTTTTATTTTGGTGCAATCTTTCCGGTGCCGAAATTTTCCGCATCGCCGAATACAACGTCGAAAACTACCTCGATCAACCGACGGAAACCCGCCGCTTCGTGAAGTCCGACGAGGCCAAAGCCAAAATTCGTGAGAGCATTCGCGCGATGAAACCCGAGGTCATCGCGCTGGAAGAAATGGGCACGACCAACGCGCTGCTGGAATTGCGCGCCTCGCTCAAGGCGGAAGGTCTGGATTTTCCTTTTTGGGAACACGTGAGCGGTTTTGACCCCAGCATTCACCTGGCGGTTCTGAGCCGGTTTCCCATCACCGCGCGGCGCCCGCATACGAATGAAAATTTTTTGCTCGATGGCCGCCGATTCAGCGTAAGCCGCGGATTTCTGGAAGTGGATATCCAGGTGAGCACGAATTATTCCTTCACACTGCTCGGCGCACATTTGAAATCCAAACGTCCCGTGCCGGAAGGCGATGAAGCCGAACTGCGTTTGCAAGAAGCCAAACTCCTGCGCGAAAGAGTTGACGCCATCCTCAAGGCAACTCCCAGCGCGAATCTCGTGGTGCTCGGAGATTTCAACAACACGAAAAACTCGCCCTCAACAAAAGCCATTATTGGCACCGGCAAACTGCGGCTCGTCGACACGCGTCCCGCCGAGCGCAACGGCGATGACGCGCGCAATCCCAATCCGCGCTTCAGCCCCATGAATGTGACCTGGACGTATTATTATGGCGTGGAGGACACTTACTCGCGCATTGATTACATTCTGTTGAGCCCTGGCATGGCGAAGGAATGGGTGAAGAGCGAGACGTACGCGTTGACGCTGCCGAATTGGGGCGTCGGCTCAGACCATCGGCCGATTGTGGCGGCGTTTGAGGCAGCGGACAGATAGTTGGAGTTCACGCTTTAGCGTGCCTCCGAACAAGCTGAAGCTTGAACTCCAACCACGCCGCTAAGTCGTCCTGAACTTAGCCTGAACGATGCAGTTGCTTTTCTGGGGAGCGCAGCCGCCTCGGCTGCCGTTCGGCGCGCCTTCGCGCCGAACATTCGCGGCGTGGCATGCACCAAACGGTTGGACGATTTCGAGCGCTCGGGTGAGCCGCGAGGCGCGGCTCACAACGCCCGAGGCGGGCGTGCTCCCCTTTTCAACTGCATTGTTCCGGCTTAGAGCCTATAACAAAATGAGGAACGCGCCCATTCCTCATTTTGTTATAGGTCTTAAACGTACAGAGCGGAACGAAGCTCCCGAGCCATCACACCCACAAACGGATACCGCTTTTCCGGATCGGATTCGATACACCGCAAGATCACTTTTTCCAGATTCGCCGGAACGTCCGGATTTAGCTGGCGCATGGTGAAAAAGGCGGAGCGGTCCATCTGCCGTTTCAAAATCTCCGCCGGCGTTTCGCCTGGGAACGGGCGTTGATTCGTCAGCAACTCATACGCCGTCACGCCGAACGCAAAAATATCCACGCGATGCGTGATGGGCTCGCCGCGCAATTGCTCCGGCGCCATGTATTCGGGCGTGCCGGGATTTTTGGCCAGCTTCAGCGGCTTATCATCGATCGGTTGCGCCAGATCAAAATCCACCAACCGCACGCTGCCATTGCGCGTCACCAACACGTTCTCCGGCTTGAAATCCAGGTGCATGTAGCCGTTCTCGTGCATGTGCTCCAGGCCGCTCGCCATGTCGATGAGGATTTGCGCCACGTTTTCCGTCAGGATGGGATCGTGTTGAGTGTAGAGGTCCTTCAAATTTTCCGCCTCCACATATTCCATCAGCAAATATGGTTGCCCTTTGATTTTGCCGTGCTCAACGTAGCCGATGATATTTTCGTGATCGGAAATGGTGGCGAGCATTTCGCAGCCGCGGATGAACCGGCGCTTGGCGAAGAAATTCCATTTGTAGCTCTCCAACATGCGGCGCAACGCATACGGCTTGTTCTTGTCATCCGTTGCGAGCCAAATATCCGCCATGCCGCCGCTGTTCAGGAGTTCCTGCAAATAAAACCTCCCAAACGGTCCAGGCGTGCGGGCCGTGTGCGTTTGAATCTCAAGGTCTGCGTGTGCCACCAAGGTTATGTAACACGCTCCGGGAAGAATGCCAATTGTTTGTGAAAGGGGATAAGCTCCAAGCGTCCAAGCTCCAAGCTCCAGAGAAGCTCCAAATTTCAAGATCCAAACCTCAATTCCGCCCGCGCGTGTAATCCAATTCAGACTTGCATTGTCAGTAACCTCCGGCAAAGCCGGAGGCTTGACAGAGTTGAGCGGCTCAAAGCCGCGTGGCCCTTCGGGCGGCAAATCACACCTTCGGCCACTGGCCAGCATCTTTCTGTCGCGCAGCTGTCTTCCCGCCGGAACCGCTCCTGTTTGGAAACCGGCAATGGCCCCCCGCTAAAAAGCGCCGGAGGGCTCGGCGCAGTCCGGTACGCTTCGCGAATTCTGGAGCCCAATACGTCGCGCCAGCGTCCTGGAGTGCGGCGGCCGTCCCTTGTCATTACCCACAACTTGGGGACCGTCCGGGAAAACTTTGTAGTGCGGTGGCAGAGCGCAGCGGCGACACCGCTTTGTGAGGCGTGACAAGTT
>JAICXV010000318.1 GCA_025934545.1 Verrucomicrobiia bacterium | reverse complement strand
GTAACGCGCCCTTCCGATTCGTGCCGGCGCACTTGCTCATCCAGCGCGTACAAAAGCTGCTGCCCTGTGGTTGCTCCCGCAAACGCAGTCCGGTGATACAGCGTGCCGCCAAACCGTCGATAGTCCAACAGACCTTCCGGGGTGCGGTTAAACGTCACGCCCATACGATCCAGCAAATCGATAATCCCTGGCGCCGCCTCGCACATGCGCTTCACCAGCGGCTGATTCGCCAGAAAATCGCCACCATAAATCGTGTCGTCGAAATGTTTCTGTGTTGTGTCGCCTTCGCCCTTTTGATTCTTCGCGGCGTTGATTCCGCCCTGTGCGCACACCGAGTGCGACCGCTTCACCGGTACAATCGAAAACAATTCCACCGGCACGCCCGACTCGGCCACGCGAATCGTGGCCATCAAGCCGGCGAGTCCACCGCCAACGACGATGATCTTCGGATGTTTCATTTGGAAGTGATGTATCCCGCGAACGGATGCCAGTTGAAACGGAAACTCAAAATAATTAGCACGCCGACCAAACTAAACACGACGCCAACGAGCACGCCAAGCTGTCCCGCCGCTCGCTGCGCTCGCACCGTCGCCGCCAATCCCCATTTGCAAAGAAAATTCCAGATGCCGACACCAAGGTGAAATGACGACGCCAGTACACCGATCAAAAAGAAAGTCAGGTACCAAGGATTTGCCATGTCTTGCGCGACAGTGGCATACGTCGAGGTCCCATGCGTGAGCCATCGCTCCGTGTAAAGGTGCCACGCGATATAAACGAACGCGATCAACCCCGTATAGCGCTGCGAAGTGAAAAGCCAATTCTTAACCCAGGGATAAGCCGACACATTCGACTTCCCTTGCCACCATATATATATGCCGTAGCCGGCGTGATACAGCAGCGGCAGAAAAATGAATCCCCACTCCACAATCAAGCGGAATGGAATTGTCTGAAGGGTCTGCGAGGTTTCGTCGTACTTTTGCGCGCTCACCAAAGCGGCGCTGTTCGACCAAAAATGTTCAGCGAGGAAAGCTCCAACAGGAACTATGCCAGTCAGCGAATGGAGTTTGCGGAAGAGATAACTTGAATCTGGCCGGGTTGCCGTAGCGGACATGCCCTCTCCGCCGCATCCTTGCCTTCTCGGCGCTCAGAATCGCGGCAAGAACGAGTATAGCAGGCGCGGCGAGTGATGCAAAATTTTGAACCTTAAAACATTGCGAGAAATATGTGCAAACCAGTCCCAATTATGCGGTTTTTGCGGCCACTCGCAGATTTGCGCCTAAAAAGTAACTCCGGCGCGGGCCGATTTTACAAGACGCCACTCACCTGCATGCTATTCTCACCTCATTAGCAGTCCAGCGGGTGCCTTCCCCTTGGTCCCGTCACGACGCACAATTCACTGCGAGACGATGCATGAGCCTTGTCACGGAACTCGAACGCCTGGCCGACGCGCTGGGCGGCGACACCAGCGCCGAAGCGCCTCCGATTGCGTGGGCCTCCGTCGCCGAGCGCATCGCTCGCAACCTCAACGTAAAGCCCGAAGAAGTCGGCATTCTCGGCCTCTCCAACAAGTGGCGTCATCTTTATTTTCTTTTTCCCGAAGCGCTGCGCAACGTGGGCTTCATTCCACTGACGAGCAACTCTGCTCTCGCCGCACGCACCGTTCGTGAAAGCCGTCCGGAGATCAACAACAGCTTTGCCACGTCGCGCCACGCCACCGTTTTCGAAGGTGTGAAGACCAGCGGCGTAGATGCAGGCGAGGCGATTCAAAAAATTATTAGCGCACCGATTCTCGCGGGCGACAAAGTGATCGGTGTGATTCAAATCAGCCGCAAAGGGCCGAATGTCGCAAGCGCCGGAGCCGATTTCACCGCTGCCGATCTCGGAAAAGTTCTCGCTCTTTGCAAACCGCTCGGAAAACTTCTGCATCACGTCGCTAAAGATTAGTTCGTTCATCTGCTGTTAACAATTTGCGTCTTCGTCTCGCGCCGTTGCGCCCTCCAAAATCTCATTTCGACCTTAAATGCGTTGACAGTGCAAAACCTTCTTGTTACTTTTCCACAGCAGCAGAAAATTATTTCTCAGCCCAACTCACGGAGGCACCCACACCGGCACCATGGCGTTCGTCGCGAAGAAAATATTTCTCACCAAAGGCGTCGGAAAACATCGCGAAAGGCTTTCGAGCTTTGAGTTGGCTCTGCGGAATGCGGGAATCGCTGCGTGCAACATCGTCCGCGTTTCGTCGATCTTCCCTCCAAACTGCAAATTGATTTCGCGCAGCGAAGGCTTGAAACACATCAAGCCGGGACAAGTCGCGTTCACCGTAATCAGCGAAAATTCCACCAAAGAAGCCCACCGTTTAATCGCCGCGAGCATCGGCCTTGCGCTCCCGGGCGACAAATCGATGTACGGGTATCTTTCGGAACATCACTCGTTCGGTGAAACCGAGGAGGTCGCCGGAGAATACGCGGAGGAGCTTGCCGCGGAAATGCTCGCGACGACACTCAACGTGGAATTTGATCCGGATCTTTCGTGGGACGAGAAAAAAGAGGTTTATCGCATCTCGAACAAGATCGTTCGCACGATGAACGTGACCCAGTCAGCTGTCGGTGACAAGCGCGGGCTGTGGACAACGGTGCTCGGCGCCGCAATTTTGATCGGCGAAGACGACTAAATCAAAAATGGTTCAGTAAGAAGTAAAGGGGCGCAGAAAACTCTGCGCCCCTTTTTATTTCTGGATCGTTCAATTTGCTTCGTTTTGCGCGTTGCTCGAACTGTCGAAAAGTCGCCGAATCGAGAATTCAATTAACGCCACACCAAAAACAAGAAATATTCCGATACCTACGAGGTCTTTTTCATACCCGGCTAGCAGTTTTTCGGCGCTACCAAGGATTCCATACTCGGGATGCATCGGGTCGTACTCAACGTTCACCTTATCTCCGATTCTCAGTTCGTCGAATGGAGGCAATCCCAAATCCTGAGGCAGACTTGTAGAGGTCGTGAACATCC
Organism: Verrucomicrobiia bacterium; assembly: GCA_025934545.1. GTDB lineage: Bacteria > Verrucomicrobiota > Verrucomicrobiia > Limisphaerales > Palsa-1400 > JAICXV01. Next base: position 1,408 of record JAICXV010000318.1, on the reverse strand, counting down.
TGGAGTCAACCTCGTACGAAGCAACCACGCTTCTATGATTTTCGGGCAGAAGTTGGATGACGGTCCCCTCAGTAGTCCGATGATTTTTACGTATCCGCACTGCCCGCATTGTATTCGTCCAGAAAAACAACACGCCAATGCTCGCAAGGAGAAACAACCAAAGCGAAACGGCGCGGACGAGTTTGCGGCCGCCGTTCATCGCTGTCTTTCCATCAGGCACTCTTTCGGAGGTTTAAACGCGATGAAATTATTCTGCGTCAAGTTCGTACGCCGTCTTGAGCCACTTTCGCAGATCGACATCAATTTGGCTGGCGTCGGTGATCTCGATGCGATGAGTGATCCGATCCTTCTTCGCCAGTCCGCCGGTATCGATCAATCGCTTCGGCAATTTCCCTTTGTACTTCGCCAAAGCGAATCCCAGATCGATTCGCGAATTGGTTGTCGGTTTAATTTGAGCGAAAACATGATTGCGATAAAACGGCACCATCGTTTGGCACGGGCAAGCTTTCACATCCAGCGCTACAGACCGTCCCAATTCTAAGAGTTCGTCGTAAACCGATCGAAGTAACTCCTTCTTCCCCGAATATTGTTCCTCAACGTATTTCTCGGCCGCTTTTAGATATGCGTCCGGATCGTCGCCTTCGAAACCTTTCCCACCCGCCCGCTCAGCGATCGCCCATGCGACGTTATTGCTGAGTTTGTGTTTGTGCCGCAGCCACTCGACACGCGCTTTGTGGCCGGCCGCCGGCGCCTCTCTTTGTGTCAGTTCTACCCACTCGTCCAGACTGCGTCCCGTTTTTGCTTTCAGCTCAGCGATCCATTTCTGCATGATCGCTACGCCAGGGTGAACGTCGTAAAGGCTCGAGGACTTCCGCTTTCTCGTTTTCGCTAAAGATTTACCAACTCTGTTCGCCACCGCTGCTTTCGCCACGCCGCCTCCTCAAAAAAATGCCCACGGATTATCTGTGGGCACTTTTCACTACGATTCCTAAATGATTGCCGCCATTACCGCTTGAAATATCCGATCCGCTCCAAAACCGCGCCCACGATCAGCGGCAACGCCACGGTCGCGTCTTCGAGCACCTCGGCAAACTTTCCGCCCTCTTCCGGCGGAACAAACTTGCCCCACGAAACAGCTTCTGTATAGGTACTCCCGCTCAGCCCGCCCCAATTGACCGGCTCGGGGCAAATACGGAGTCCATAACTGTACCGCTTCAACGGCAGTTTCTTGAGTCCGCGGCGAGCGAGCAACTCGGCGTACACGCCGAATTGTTGCGACCAATTCCGCGGCACTCCGCCGCCCACCTTAAAAATGCCCATGCGCTTCGTGGGCCGAGGTTCGAGCAGTTCGCCATGATCGCCCAGGCGGCGATCTGCGACCTGGGCGTGGCATTGCTGCCCAAGTTAT
>JAICXV010000595.1 GCA_025934545.1 Verrucomicrobiia bacterium | reverse complement strand
GTGCACGACCAATATTTCTTCCTTCTCAAACCGAACAAAGCATTTAAAGGTTGGGAAGGAGACACAAACTTCTGGCACTTCGAAAAAGGTGCCTTCGTAGGCGGTTCATTAACCAAGACAGTTCCCCACAACGACTTCCTCTGCACCAAACAACAATTCACCAACTTCGTCCTCACCCTGAAATTCAAATTGGTCGGCACCGAAGGCTTCATTAACGGCGGCGTCCAATTCCGCAGCCAACGCGTCCCCAACAATTTTGAATGCACCGGTTTTCAGGCTGATATGGGCGACCCCTCCTGGTGGGGCTGTCTCTACGACGAATCGCGCCGCAACAAAGTCCTTGCCCATTCGAACATGGACGAGCTCAACAAAGTCCTGAAACGCAACGAATGGAACGACTACAAAATCCGTTGCGAAGACAATCACATCCAACTTTGGATCAACGGCCTCAAAACCGTCGACTACACCGAATCGGATCCCAAGATTCCCAACTACGGCATCATTGGCCTGCAAATCCACGGCGGCGGCAAAGCCGAAGCCTGGTACAAAGACATCGTCGTAGAAGAATTGTAACCGCGACCACACGCTGCGCGTCGAACCTCGCGAAGCGTCGTGGAGTGCGGCGTCGTCCGCCGCTTTTCATTTCAACAAACCAATATGCGCATTCGAATTTTGTTTGTCCTAGTTATTGCGTCGGTGATCTCTGGTTTTGCCGCCGACCGAAAACCAAACGTCCTTTACGTCATTGCCGACATGCAACGTGCTCAATCCATGGGTTGCTACGGCGACACCAACGCGCACACCCCAAACCTCGACCAATTCGCCAAACAAGGCCTGCAACTCAACGCCGCCATTTCCGCAACACCTGTTTGCTGTCCGTACCGCGCTGCATTGATGAGCGGCCAATGCTCGCACCACACCGGCATGCTCAGCAACGGTTGCAAATACAAACCCACCGCCAAAACAATGGGCGAAACTTTCCGCGACGCCGGCTACGAAATGGGTTATCTCGGCAAATGGCATCTTGGAAATCCTAAAAAAGACGGCCAAACCTGGGGCTTTCCGGAAGAGGGGACCGAATATGGCATTTACACTTTCGAACGCAGCCCGACACCGACAACAGACGTCGCTCTGAAATTCATTAACGAAAAAAGCAAAGGCGACAAACCATGGTTCCTCGTCGTTTCCTGGATTATGCCGCACGAACCCTACAAGGCGCCCAAGGGCTACGCGGAACATTTCCCGCACCCATCGATTCGTCCAAACGTTCCTGCCGGCAAACCTCGCGATTTTGCTGAAAAAAACCTTCCTGACTACTACGGAATGATAGAAAAAATCGATGAAGAATTTGGCCGCCTCACCAAAGCGCTTTCTGATGCGGGCGTCGCCGACGACACAATCGTCATTTTCTCTTCCGACCACGGCGACATGATCGGGTCGCAAGGTTACAAAGCCAAACGGTGGCCCTACGAAGAATCCGCCCGCATCCCTTACTTGATTCGCTACCCGCGCGATTTGAAGGCCGGCGTGCAAATTGACGACCCGTTTTCGATCATCGACGCATATCCGACGATCGCCGGACTCGCTGGTTTGAGTGCCGCAAAGAATGTCGATGGTTTGGACTTTTCGTCTTTCTTCCGCGCGTCCGGAAAACCATTGGCGGGCAAGGCTCCGAAACCGCCGCGCGATTTCGTTTACCTCGAAATGCCCTATGCGTTCGTCCCGTGGCCCGGCTGGCGCGCCATCCGCACTCGCGACGCGATGTACGCGCGCATCGTCGATAAACCGTGGCTGCTTTACAACCTCAAGAAAGATCCCTACGAAACGAACAATCTCATCGCCACCGACGATACACTCACGAAACAAATGGACGAACAGCTCGCCGCGGCGATGAAGCAGTACGGTGATTCGTGGTCGGAGAAGGTGGCGACTGGCGACATCGATCAATGGCTGCCCGGCGCGAACAAACAAGCCAGCCAAACGCTGGGCGTGCCTTACCCCGGCGAAGTGCGCAGTGCTGACGGCTCCGCCAAGGTCGGCAAAAAGAAGAAAAAGAAAAATCAGTAATTCGGACTGCCCGATTGCTTCGGTTGTTGCATCGGTTTCTTTGCAGTTGAAGTTTGCGCGCCGGCCGCTTCGTTCATCTGCTGATTATAACCAAACAGCGCGCGCGATTCCCTGATGATCGAGCCATCAGCCGCGACCCAAAGCGTTGGATTTATTCCTTTGCGTTCCACTTCGATGCGATAGGTCGGCTCGCCGTATTTATATTCCTTTGTGATCGCCGCAATCGGTTGACTGCCAATTTCATTGCGGACCGTCGTTTGTGCGGCGGGCGGCAACTGTTTGAAACTGATCGGTTCGGCTCCGTTATGATGTTCGCGCCATTGCGCGCAGCCGGCGAACATGGCAACCGAAACGGCGAGAGCGAGTCCATGGGTGTATTTCATATGTTCCTTTCCTGGCAGGAACAGTCAACCACCGCCGTCGAAAACGACCAATCGGGGGCAGGTCTGAAAGTCGTCTCGTCCAATACAGGATGAACGATGCGCTACGATTCCTTTTCGACGCGGCTGGTCACTTCGCCCTGACTTAACTTTGTTCGCAGCTTTTGACCGGCTTTAACTTTCGTTGCATCACGCAGGATCTTCCCGGTGGCATCATCTGTCGTGATCGAATAGCCGCGCGCCAACACCTCTTGCGGACCGAGCAACCGCAAGCCATCGCGCGCCGAAGCAAATCGCTGACGGGCATGACGCAAGTGATT
>JAICXV010000471.1 GCA_025934545.1 Verrucomicrobiia bacterium | reverse complement strand
CGTCGAACCCCGCGAAACGCAAATCCCAGAGATGTTTGTCCCAGATAACAATATTGGTCGCACGCATTCCCGCGGCCAACAGTTCCTCCACGACGGCGGCGACAACCGCAGGTCTGGTCCCGCTATGCGGCCCGGGAGTGGAAAAAACTTTGATACCGATAATGTCGTTCGTGGAAACAAGGCTGCGCCAGGCGGATGCGCTATTGGTTTGGCCGGTGAATCGGACGATACCGCGCTCGACCATGTGGCGGACAACGTTCGGGTCGGGTTCAAATGCGGTGGTTGCTTGCGGATTTTCAACGAGGACGACACGCGCCTCTTTCGTCAGCGTAACCGGTTCGGCGCGCAGACCAAAGCCCAGCAAACAAATTACAAATGCAAAGAGTCGAATCAGCATCGGCAGTCTTTCAGACGAAGCGGCGCACGGTTTTGTTCGGAGCAGCCAGCAGCGACAAAAATCAATGTTTTCGCGCGTTTTCAGCGTCCGTTCCTTGACACCGCAAGCGCGCAATGCTAACACGCTCGTTCATGGTGACCATTAAAAAACGGGGACAAAAATTGTCCTCGTTGCTGCTTGTTTCTACTCTGTCGATTTATGTGAGTGCCTGCGGGCCGGCTGGGCCGCGCAACGTCATTAAAGGTGAAAAGCTGCTGCGCAAAGGTGATTATCAGGGCGCGATCGAACATCTCGAAGATGCCACCCGGCAATTGGCCAAAGACACGCCGGAGACGCAGGCGCAAGCCTGGAATTTTCTCGGGTTGGCGTATCAAAGCGCCGGTCAACCCGGCCCTGCCCTCAAAGCATACCAGCAGGCGCTGAAGTGCGATCGAAATCTTCTCGAAGCGGATTACAACATGGGCGTGCTTCAAATCGAACAGAAGAATTACGGCGCGGCGGTCGATCCATTGACCACTTATGTGACGTTGCGGCCGCACGATGCGGAAGGGTTCACAAAACTTGGGACCGCTCAACTCCATTGGGCCACACAAGCGAACGGCGCCGAAAAACAACGACGGCTCGATAGCGCGAGAAAAAATCTTGAAATCGCGCGAGGCATTCAACCCGGCGCGGAAATCGATAACGCGCTCGGGGTTCTTTACTTGCAACGCAATCGGCCAACGGACGCACAAAAAGAATTCAAGGCGGCGGTTCAACAAGACCCGAACTATGCGCCGGCGGTTCTTAACCTGGCCATCGTTGCGCACCAATATTCGCACGACCACAGATTGGCTTTGCAAAAATATCGCGATTATCTGGCGTTGAAGCCAACGCCGGATAACGCGCCTGAAATTGAAGCGGTGGTCAAAAGCCTCGAACGCGAATTGAACCCCGTCGCGGCAACGCCGCCTCCAAAAACGGTGGTCGCGGCAGCTGCACCAGCGCCAGTCCTAACAAATACAACGACGCCGGCGATCAAACCGGCAGTCGTCGCCAGTGTTCCAGCAAAAACAAACGCGCCAGTCGCGCAAACGCCGATTGCCAAGACGACGCCGGCAACGACTCTGTCGTCGCCGCGACAGGCGACGGGTATTGCCAAACCGGCATCTGATGCCCCTGCTTCCGAGCCGACGGAAGTTACGCAAGTGACCGCAGGCGCGACGCCGAAGGTCGCGCAGGACGTTTCAACGCCAGCGCCACAACTCGCGTTGCCCGCACCTCAACCGGCATTGGCCGCAACCACACCTTCGCGGCCGATCGCCTTGCAACCGATCGAGACAAAGCCAGCGAAAAAAAGTTTCCTCAAAAAACTGAATCCACTGGGTTGGTTCGGTAAGAAAGAACAAAATCAAACTTCTCAATCAGCACCGGACGTCATCGAGGAAACTCCCCTTCCGGATTCCAAACCTGCGGTTGCCTCGACGGCGTCTTCGCCCGCGGTTGCCACTTCGTCGCCAGCGAAAACAGACATTGCGCGTTATACATATATTTCTCCTTCCAAACCGTCTCCGGGCAACGCCAAGTCGAGTGCGCAATTTGTCGCGCAGGGTACGACGGCGCGGCGTAACGGCCATTTCAACGACGCGATTCTGGCCTATCGCAATGCGTTGATGAGTGATCCGGCAAATTTCGATGCCGCGTATTTGCTCGGGTTGACGGAGCAGGACGTCTCGGATTTTCAGGGATCGCTGCAAATTTTCGAACAGGCGCTGGCGATCAACCCCGATTCGACGGACGCGCGCTATGCTTTTGCGTGGTCATTATATAAAGGGAAGTATCCGCAAGACGCGGCGAACGAACTCGAAAAAGTCGTGCAAAAAACCCCGAACGACCCGAAAGCGAACCTGTTGCTCGCGACCGTTTACGCGCAAAATCTCGGTGAACCAAAATTGGCGCGCGATCATTACCAGCGCGTGCTGGACGCTGATCCGCATCATCCGCAAGCAACGGCGATTCGTTTCTGGCTCGCAGCAAATCCATAACGAAAAACGATATGAAACGCTTCGCATTTGCACTCGCGATTGCCGCCGCAGTATTGGCGGGTTGCGCGACCCACCGAACCACGTTGTACGAATATCAGGTCGTGCGGACGGTTCAGGGCGTCAATGAACGCGCAGCAGAGGGTTGGACGGTGGTAACAATGACGAACACACGCGAGGGGCATGAATTTTTGTTGAAGCGCCCACGACACGCGACGCGTCCTGAATAAGCGTCGCTGGCAGCGTTGGCGATAAACAGGAAACTCAGTTGTCAGTCTGGCGCGGATTTGGTACTGAGTTGTAAGAACCCGCATGGACTTCGGCCTTTCAGAAAAAAAGCTTCAGCCAAAAGGCTTCTCGCTGATTGAGCTGATGCTGGTCGTGCTGATTGTCTGCATCCTGACCATCCTGTCCGTGAGGCGAATGAACACGGGCAATCACGACAAGATCAAAGCGGCTTGCCAAAAAAATCTGCAAACGATGTTTCTGTCGTTGACCATCTACGCAAATGACAACAAGGGCCAGTTTCCGTTGCTGACCAACGCGACGTCAGCGGAACAGCCTTTGAGCCTGCTCGTGCCGCGTTGCACGACTCTCACGGAAATGTTTATTTGTCCGGCCAGCGGCGACCGCGCTTTGCCCGAAGGTGAATCGTTTGCAAAACGTCGAATCAGTTACGCATATTATATGGGCCGGACGACCAATGATGGACCCGATGAAGTGATGTTGACGGACCGGCAGATCGATACTTCGGCCAAGCGAATGGGGCAGCAGATTTTTTCGGGCACCGGCAAAAAACCGGGTGCCAACCATGGCAAATTTGGCGGCAATTACGTGATGTGCAGTGGGGAAACGGCGAGCACACCGTCGGTCGCAAACCGCGATTTTCCAATTGCGACGAATCTCACTTTGTTGAACCCACGTTAACATGCTGCTCAAACTCAACTGCCAATGCGGGACCCGCTACTCGTTCGACGTCGAACCCGTCAACGGACGCATGCCCTTCACCGTCGCCTGCCCCACGTGCGGCGCCGACGGCACGCAAGCCGCCAACGCCGTTCTT
>JAICXV010000627.1 GCA_025934545.1 Verrucomicrobiia bacterium | reverse complement strand
TGGCGATCAACACGGCGTCGATCCAATTGATTCCTGCGACAGCAGTCGGGTTGCTGGCGGTGAAAGGTGCGAAGAATCCGACGGCGATTGTCGGGACGGCATTTCTCGCGACCGTGTGCGCACAGATCGTCGGGCTGACTGCGGTCAAAACGTTGCAGAAGTTACCGATCTTCAGGCCGCGACCAGAAGATGCGATTCCAGACGGCACACAAACGCCGCTGACGAAAACATCCACGGCGGAAAAGGTGGAACAACAAATTGCACCGGCAGCGCCATTGACGCCCATAGCAATCACCGTATTGACGGCGTTCCTTTTGTTTTTCGTTTGGCTACTGGTCGCAATGTCATTCCCTGATTTGGGCATTGGCCCGAAGCCGAGCGCCGACACCATGAACGCGAGCCCGTTTTCGCGAATCGTGAATGCGATTTCACTTCTGGCCATTCCATTTTTCCTCTCGTTTTTCCCCCTGTATGCATTTCTGCGTCGCATCAAGGTTTACGAAGAATTTGTCGATGGCGCGAAGGAAGGTTTTCAAGTCGCCGTGCGCATTATTCCATACCTCGTGACAATCCTCGCAGCCGTCGCGATGTTCCGCGCAGCGCATGGGATTGAACTCATTGCCATTGGGCTCAAACCGGTTTTGAGCGCGATCAACTTTCCACCGGAATTGCTCAGTCTCGGATTTATGCGCCCACTCAGCGGCAGCGGAAGTTTGGCGTTGCTGTCTGATGTCATCAACCATTACGGACCCGACCACATTTTCAGCCAGATGGCCGCAACGATGTATGGCAGCACCGAAACGACTTTCTATGTCGTCGCCGTGTATTTCGGAGCGGTCGGCATCAAGCGAACGCGTCACGCCATTGCCGCCGGCTTGCTCGCTGACGCCGCCGGGATTATCGCGTCGGTCATTATTTGCCGATTGGTTTTGGCGTCGCCATGAACAAACGCGAACTCGTCCGTGGATTGACCTTGGGGGACACGACCGCGCTCGTCGTCGGGACAATCATCGGCACCGGCGTTTTTCTGAAGACGGCCAAGATGGCCCAAGCCGTCGGAACGCCACAACTCGTTTTGCTCGCATGGGTGGCGGCGGGTTTATTGTCGCTGGCGGGCGCTCTCAGTTATGCCGAACTCGGCGCGATGTTGCCACATGCGGGCGGTGAATACGTTTATTTGCGCGCCGCTTATGGCGACATCCCGGCGTTTTTATTCGGATGGATGCGTATCATCGTCGGGTCGACCGGATCGATTGCCAGTTTTGGCGTTGCGTTCGCCGTTTTTCTTTCGGGTTTAATTCCATTGAACGCGGTCTGGGCGACAGCGTCCTTTAAATTTCTCGGGCAAAATGTCGATTGGAGTTTTGGCGCGCAACAAATCGTCGCCGTCGGAATCATTTTGGTTTTTTCGGCAATCAATTGTTTGCGAGTCGTGTTCGGCGGCCGATTGCAATCGATTCTCACGCTCGGAAAAGTCCTCGCCATCGCGAGCATTGTTGTCGGTGTTTTCTTTTTCGCGCCGTCGGCGAGTTGGGACCATCTTAAGAACCCTGTCGGCGCATCTACGTGGAGCGGATTTTCCGCGTTTGGCGCGGCCATGCTCGCGGCACTCTGGGCTTATGATGGTTGGAACAACATGCCCATGGCGGCAGGCGAAGTGAAAGATCCGGGACGCAATGTGCCGCGCGCGCTCGTTTTTGGAATGGCGATTGTTTTACTCGTATACGGTTTGGTAAACCTCGCCTATTGCTACGCGCTTCCCACAAACGAAATCGTGACGGCACGTTCGACCCTTTATAAAGACGCCGCCCCCGTGGCGAGCAAAGCCGCGCAAACGTTTCTGCCGCATTTCGGTGCGCAACTCTTTTCCATCGCCGCATTGCTCTCAACCATCGGCGTCCTCAACGGCTCGATTCTGACGAGCGCGCGCATTCCCTACGCGATGGCGCGCGATGGTTTGTTTTTTTCGCGCTTTGCGAAACTAAGCGAAAACACTTCCGTGCCGGTTTCGGCGATTATCCTGCAATCGTTATGGGCGAGCCTGCTCGCGTTGTCCGGCACGTTCGATCAATTGACCGACTGCGTCGTGTTTGCCGGAATGATTTTTTATGCTGCGACCACCGCAGCGGTGTTTGTTTTGCGCAAGAAAATGCCGAATGCACCGCGTCCATACCGGACGGTCGGTTATCCAATTGTCCCGCTGATTTTTGTTTCGGTTGCTATTTGGCTATTGGTTAACACGCTGCAAACAAGTCGTTTGGAGTCCATCGCCGGAATCGTCCTGATATTGCTTGGATTGCCCCTTTATTTTTGGCAAAGTCGGAACCGTGAAACTTCCCCTGCTGCGTAACCGACACCTGTAGTCTCGAGTTTTTATGCGCCGAATATTTGCGCTAAGCACCGCTCTGCTGCTTGGCGTTGGTAAGATGGCTGCGGCCGAAATAGCCTCGGCTTTCCGCGTCGGGTCGCCATCGCCACGACAAGCGAGCTGCCATCTTGTCGGCCATCGCACCGGAGGTGTCTGGCGACTTTGCGGATCGCGTCAAGCTGCATCCGGCGCGCGCCACGCCGATCGCG
>JAICXV010000776.1 GCA_025934545.1 Verrucomicrobiia bacterium | reverse complement strand
GTCTTTGGTCCAGAACCGCCCGCCTCGTCACCTCGGCGGCTACCGTGTGTGCGTTGGTTCTGGTTTCGGGTTGCTCCCGCAAAGCCAGCGCATTTGTCGCTGAACCGGAAGGAGACGTCAGCGGTAGTTCGGATGATCCGCCGGTCGAGCTGAAGGCGGAACTCAAACCTGATCGGCGTTACTCATTCCATTTGGAAACCGACAATACCTATCGTTCCAGTAAATGGAAGTTCGGGACCGATTCGCAGGAGACGCATTTTGAAAGTGATTATCGGTTGAGCGTAACCAATGAGACCTCTAAAGGTCATCAACAGCTCGATCTCGAATTTCTCGCGTTGGTTGTGCAACTCTATTACGGCGACGACATGCGCTTGTATTTTGATTCCGAGAATCGGGCGGTGCCGATGGCCGGAGATTTTGCGGATGCGATGCGCAATATGTTGCACACGCATTGCGGCGTTGAACTGTCCAGCCATGGAACGTTGGTGCGCGTGGTTGGATTGGACCAGGCGATAACAACGGCGGTGTCGAACAAAAAGTTGCGAAAGTCGGAGCCGTGGATCCGCCGATTTTTTTCGACACCGATGGTTCGATATATGGTTGAGGTAAATCATTTGCCCGATCAATCGGTTCGGGTCGGCGCAAAATGGAAACAGACGGACACACTCGACAACGGTTTGGAGGCGGAGTCCGAATACACCTTCCGCGGCTGGCAATGGCGCAACGAGCGAAAGTGCGCCTTGATCGCGTTTGAAGGAACGATCACGGCGGCAAAGGCGAAGACTAAGAATTCAGTGGAGGACGGCCGGTTTTATGGACGCTATTGGTTTGACCCTGATGCCGGCGTCACCATCGATAGCATCGTGCATGAGGAATACACGTGGAATCGCGGCAAAGGGCCTGACGGCGAGAAGTTGCCCATGACAGAAACAATTTCCGTTCGGCTGGATGATATGTCTACGCCCACGAAAGCCGTTGCCGGTTCCTAACCGACTTCGCGCGCAAGGGCCTCGCGATAACCTTGCTGAAGTTTTTGGACCAACGTGGAGCGTTTCACCGGTTTCCCATCGACTTGTTCGACTTCGACAACGCCCATGGTGGTGTGCGAGAGAAAAACGCCATCGGCTTGGAAAAGCACATCCGGTTTGGCGGCAACTTCTTTAGTTGGCAGGGAAAATTTCGAACACATCTCAAGAACGAGATTTCGGGTGATGCCCGCCAGAGCGCCACATTCAATTGCAGGCGTAAAAATAGTTCCGCCTTGAATCCAAAACACGTTGCAGGACGTACCTTCGGCGAGGTGGCCATTGGTATCGACAAGGAGCGCTTCATCAGCACCAAAAGCGTCCGCTTCGGCGCGCGCCAGGACATGAATGAGTTTGTTTGTGCTCTTGATCGCAGTTAGCGGGTTGTTCGCCGGCGTCGTAATTTTAGCGACGAAAACTTTGCGCAACGGGGGATTATTAAAATCGACTTGCGGCGCGGGATAAAGAGCCATTGCCAACACCGGGTTGTTCGCGCCTTTTGGAGAATAACCGCGTTCCCCTTTGCCACGCGAAACGTAAAGGCGCAGAATCGCTTCCGGCATTTGATTTTTTGCGGAAAGTTCCTGGGCGTGATGGAACAATTCTTTTTCGGAAAATGGGATCTT
>JAICXV010000620.1 GCA_025934545.1 Verrucomicrobiia bacterium | reverse complement strand
GGAAGGCAGCAACGGTAGTTTGCTCGACATCTGCCGTGGTCACCCTGGCATTTCTTTTTATGATGAAGCCAGAATGCAGACGAAAGAAATCGGTGTCCCCGCGTTCGAAATAATCCTCGTTTCTGCATTCTACATTCTGCATTCTTCCTTTCCCATGAGCTATCAGGTCATCGCCCGGAAATACCGTCCGCAAACCTTTGCGGACGTGATCGGCCAGGAACACGTCACGCAGACGCTCACACACGCCATCGAGCAAAACCGAATTGCCCACGCCTACTTGTTCTGCGGCCCGCGCGGCACCGGCAAGACCACCATCGCCCGCATTTTCGCCAAAGCCCTGAACGCCACCGGCGGTCCCAACGCGAATTTCGACGATAACGACCCGAAGGCGAAGGAAATCTCCGAAGGCCGCTCCATCGACGTCCTCGAAATCGACGGCGCGAGCAACAACGGCGTCGAGCAAGTCCGCGAACTGCGCGAAACCTGCAAATACGCCCCCGCCTCCTCGAAATTCAAAATCTACATCATCGACGAAGTCCACATGCTTTCCAACGCGGCCTTCAACGCCCTGCTCAAGACCCTGGAGGAACCGCCCGCGCACGTGAAGTTCATGTTCGCCACGACCGAGCCCGACAAAGTCCTGCCGACAATTTTGTCCCGTTGCCAGCGCTTTGACCTGCGCCGCATTCCCAGCGCGCTCATCGTCAAACACCTCGCGCAAATCGCGAAAAACGAAGGTGTCAAAATCGACGAACCCGCGCTCCTCGCCATTGCCCGCGGCGCGGACGGCGGCATGCGCGACGCCGAATCCACCCTCGATCAGCTCATCAGCTTTTGTGGAAACGAAATCGCCGAAGCCGATGTTCTTTCCATGTTCGGCCTCGCTGCCCAAAGCCAGATTCTCGCGCTGACCGACGCCGTCCTTGTCGGCAACGCCGAAGAAGCTCTGCGCCAACTAAACGATCTCGCCCAACAAGGCAAAGACCTTGGCCGGCTCGTCACCGAATTGCTCGGCCATTTCCGCAACCTGCTCATCTTTCAGGTTTCCAAAGGCGACATGCGCCTCGTCGAAGCCTCCGAATCCGAAGCCGCGTCGTTGAAACAACAGTCCGCCCAACTCAGTGCCGACGCCTTGACGCGCATGCTCGACATCCTGACCGATTGCGAAGGTTCGTTGCGCGACACCACGTCGAAAAAAATTCTCGTCGAAATCACCGTGCTGAAAATGATCGAAGCCCGCAACGCGGTCAGCATCGACACGCTGCTCAAACACGTCCAACAACTTCGCAGTGAAAGCGGCGGCTCCTCTCCTACAGGTAGGGACGGTCGCGCTGCGCCGTCCTCCGCTGCGCCCGCCGCACCGGCGCCAAAAGCGGCACTTGCTCCCGCGCCCGCGCCCAAACCAACCGCAATGACCGCCGCAGCCGCGCCAACGCCAACCGTTGCACCGGCACCAGCGGCCGCATCAGCCGGTGCGCCGGCCTCGGCGGACCTGGAATCGCTTTGGTCGAACTTGGTCGAGGCTGTCGGCCGCGTCAGCGCGTTTACGAAGAGTTACCTGATCGAAGCCCATCCCGTTTCTTTCAACGGCAAATTGTTTGTCATCGGTTTCGATCCCGAATTCGCCGAGCACATTTCGCTCGTCGATAATTCCAAAAACCGCGACATCCTTGCGACGAAACTTTCCGAACTCGGACATCCGCACAGCCAGATAAAATTCGTGCAGGCCGAAGCGCCGCCCAATCGCCAACGCGTCGCCCCAACCGAATCGCAACCGCCGCCGCTCCCAGCAGCGTCGATTGAGCCCACTGGTGCGTCCAAGCCCGCTCCTGGTCTCGCAACGGCCAAAGCAGCGCCGCCGCTAACGCAAGTGAAGGTCAGCAAAGACGATTTCAAGAACGACCCGCTCATAAAAAAGGCCCTTGAGATCTTCAAGGGCCAGATTGTTGACGTTCGTTCTTAAAGGTTGGGACGGCGCGCTCGCGCCGCCCGACCCTGTCTGCTTACGGCAGTGTAAACGTTCCCGTCGCGGTGCCTTGTCCGCCGGCGGTGATCGTCGTGACAAAGGTGCCGCTGAAATTATCGGTGAAGTGCAACAGCGTGCGCCACACGACCGGGTGACGGTGCATCGTTCCGCCGATGATGTTCAGCTCCGCGATATTCGCCGAGAACGACGAGTAACTGGAATAATTGTAATTGGCCGTGCCGAAGTCGGCGATGTCCGTCGTCACAGTCGTCGTGCCGATATTGATGACCGTCGTGGTCAGGTCGTTGAAAAATCCGTTCTTTTTGTCGAACGTCAACGTCAGCACACCGGTGTTGATATCGCCGGGCGCATCAACAATGACACCGCTAAATGTGGCTGGATCCTGGAAGACCGAAAATGATCCGCTCAGTCCGGCGTCGAGGAAAAATCCGCCGACCCAATTGGTCTTCGGCAAAATGACGCCTTGGAGAAGGTCAGTGCCGTGCGACACCGGCCGCGTCAGTCTGCCACGAACGATTCCCGATGGTCCGACGTGCAAGGTGAAATCGTTCAGGTCGACATTGATGACGTTGTTTGAATTCCAGGTCAGATGACTGGTGATCGGCGACGTCAGATTGTCGCCGCTAATTATGCCAAT
>JAICXV010000597.1 GCA_025934545.1 Verrucomicrobiia bacterium | reverse complement strand
CCCACGCAGTCAACTTGTCGTAGAGGAAAGGAAAATCCGGGACATACGCCAAACGGCGACGCGCCTCCAGCGCGTCTACCTGGACATCGTATCCAGCCACCTTTGCGGACCCGGAAGTCGGTTTCAACAGTCCAGCCAGCAATTTGATGAGAGTTGTTTTCCCGGCCGCATTCGGACCGAGCACGGCAAAAAATTCCCCGCGCGCGACGGATAAACTGACGTCATTAACGGCGGTTAATGAGCCAAACTTTTTTACCAGGTGCTGAACCTCAATCACTCCGCATGTTTGTAACCGGAGCACTCGCGTTGAGCAATTCCAGACTAGTCACCTCTCAACCCTTGCGCTAACGTCGTTTCATGGACGCGCTGCCAAAACCTGAAATCATCCTCACACACGAAAGTGATTTGGACGGCTTCGTTTCCGGTTTGCTTCTGCAACGCCTCGCCAAACATCTTTTCGATACCGACGTCCCGCTCGAAGCTCATCATTACAACAGTTGGAAAATGCGCGAGATTCGCGAGCGCTCTGGTTGGGTCTGCGATTTCAGTTTCGAACCGCGCCTCGACAAAATCGATTGGGTCGTCATCGACCATCACGCCACCGAAGCTCAACCCAAAACCGCGCGCTTCATTCACGACCTGCAAAAATCCGCCACCCTTCTTTGCTACGAACTGTGCCAGCAGAACGGCCTCGGCTCGCCCGAACTCGATCGCCTCGTCAAACTGACCAACGTCGGCGACCTCTTTCTCGAAAGCGATCCCGATTTCGTCCTCGCCAGCGATTACGGCAACCTCGTCAAAACCTACAATTTCTGGAACCTGCACGCTCTCATCGACGGCAAGCTCGAATCGTTGCTCGACCATCCGCTCCTGCAAGTCATGGAAGTCAAAAGGCGCATCGAAGATCCGCTTGGTCTGGAATGGAGCAAGAAAAACGTCGTCGAACTCAGTCCGACCGTCGGCTTCGTCGACACCGTCGTCGGCAACAACAACCTTATCATCCACCAACTGCTCGACGAACAGTCCATCAAATATCCCGTTCTCATCACGCTCTTTCGCAAAGGCAACAACACCGTCATCGTCAGCCTGCGCAGTCGCAATGGAGAAGCCTTGAAAGTCGCCGAAACACTTCAGGGCGGTGGCCACGCCAACGCCGCCGGCGCAACCTTGCCGAAATCCGTGCGCAACATTCCCGACGCCCTCGAATATCTCCGCCACGTATTGAATCCCGCACCGAAAAAAGCCATCAACACTTTAGAAAGCGCCTTCGCCGGCTTGGAGTTAAAGCAGTAAGTCTTTCAAGTTTCCCTTTGCGAGTCTCTGCGTCTTTACGTTGAAACCCGTCATTCCACCACCAACAACTGCTCCAATAAATGCGGCAGTTGCCCAAGAATCGCGCTGCTGCTCGCCACCATCGCCGCCCCCGCCTGTCGCGCCGAAGCCAAATCCTTATCCTGGTCCGAATACGCTAAAACCGGCACATGCTGCGTCGCCTTGTTTTGTTTCAACTGATCAATCGCCGCGCACACGTCCGAACCTGCCTCAGCGATAACCAACATTGCCGCATCGCGCGCCGCCGTCTGGCTCAGTTTCGATGCCGGCACCGTCTGCACCGCGTATCCCAGGTCGAGCAGCCGATTCGCAATCTGACTGCCCGGCAAAAGATTCGCATAACAAACAAGCGCCAACGGTTTACTCATGGCCCGTTACACTGAAGAACTCCAAAACAAATTGCAAGAAGCCGAACGTTTCCTGTGAAAATAGCGGCCATCGGAGCGCGGACTTCAGTCCGCTTCAACTTCACCTTCTCTATAAGCGTCGAATACTCTAGCGTCCGTTTTTAGAAAAATTATCGGCGGCCGAACTCTCAGCCCGGAATCTCCGCCTCAACCAACTTCCCCAACAAAACCAGCGACTCCTGCCATCCCAAATAACACATCTCCGCCGGGATCATATCCGGCACGCCTTCCTGCACCACGTTCAAGTCCGTTCCGCACGCGACTTTCTTCAAGGTAATCGTCACCGTCATCTCCCCCTTCAAATTCGGATCATCAAACCTGTCCGTATACCGAATCTTTTCATTCGGCGTCAGCTCGACATACGTCCCGCCGAACGAATGACTCTGGCCCGTCGTGAAATTCGTGAACGACATCCGGTGCGATCCACCGACCTTCGCATCCACATGATGCACCTTGCCGGTGAATCCATTGGGCGGAAGCCATTTCGCCATCGCATCGGGGTCCAAAAACGCGCGATAAACCCGTTCCGGCGGCGCCTTCAGCACACGATGCAATCGAATAGTATTTGGCATAAACTACTTTTATGAGACGACGTAACGACTCTCAAACTTTTTCGCAATTATCTCATCGAACCGACGTATTTCTGACTAGCCCTCCTCGCCTGTCCTGCTAGTATACAAAACAGCTATGATTGCTTCGGTGCGACATTGGGTTTCTGGAGTCCTCATCCTGATCGCCGTCGGAATGGTCGTCGTCGGCCAAACCGCCCTTGCCGGACGCCTCAAAGATTACGACTACGTCTTCTACTGGGGCATCTGCATGCTCGTCACCTTCCTGGCCGCCGTCGCCGCCATCATCGAAATGGCCGCGATCCGCCGCCAATCCCGTCGCGAACACACCCAGCTCGTCGAACAAACCTTCAAGAACGTCGACCCGGAAAGCTTGTAAGAGTCAACCAACCAGTCGCGCTTCTAATTAACGCTGAGCCACTTACAGCGCAACCCGTTTTCATT
>JAICXV010000356.1 GCA_025934545.1 Verrucomicrobiia bacterium | reverse complement strand
CTGAAGGGATAGATGGATCGCAAGTTCAAACAGAAGAGAAAAACATCGCGAACTCGGAAACCAACACGAGCGGCCCGCAACGCTATGCAAAAGCACGTTATGATGCGAGCGGGGACATGGGATGGCTATTGTTCTGGCGAGGAACTTCTGCGTCGGACTCGGGGCTGACCCCGTATGGAACTGGTCCTATTCATCGGCATTCCCGGCTCCGGCAAATCGACGCTTTACGCGCAACGTTTCCTCAACACGCATGTGCGCATCAACCGCGACATGCTCAAAACGGAAACGCGCGAGAGGATTCTGTTTGATGCCTGCCTCAGGGCCAAGCAGCCGTTCGTTTTAGACAACACCAACGTCACGCGCGATAAGCGCGCCGCCTACATCGCCCAGGCCAAACAGGCGAAATTCAAAGTCATCGGCTATTTCCTCGACTGCCCCGTCGAAGAAGCATTGAAACGCAATGAACAACGCACCGGTAAAGCGCGCGTGCCCAATGTCGCCATCTATACGATGGCCAAGAAATTGGAAGCGCCCGAAATCAGTGAAGGATTCGACGAATTGTTTCGCGTGAAAAATGATTTCACGATTGAAAAGATTTCTTCATGATAGCGCCATGGTTTCGTCAGACATTCGTTCAATTCACTTTGTAGGAATTTGCGGCACCGCCATGGCTTCGGTAGCGGCGGCCATGCAGGCGCGCGGCTACACGATCACAGGGTCGGATTCGCAAGTGTATCCGCCGATGTCGACTTTTCTGGCCGAGCGCAAAATAGAAGTGATGGGCGCGTACTCCGAGGCGAACCTCAAACACAAGCCCGACCTGGTCGTCATCGGCAACGCCATCTCTCGCGGCAACGCCGAAGCCGAAGCGGTGCTGGAGCACAAGCTGCGGTATTGTTCGTTGCCGGAGTTGTTGAAAGAGTTTTTCATTCGCGGCAAACGTTCGCTCGTCGTTTCCGGCACACACGGCAAAACCACTACGACTTCCCTGCTCACCTGGGTATTCGAGCATAATGGCCTAAATCCGAGCTATCTGATTGGGGGTATCCCGAACAATTTTGGGCAAGGGGCGCGATTCACCGACAGCGAGTGGTTCATCATCGAAGGCGACGAATATGACACCGCGTTTTTCGACAAGCGCAGCAAGTTCGTTCATTATCTGCCCGAGGTTGCCATCATCAACAATCTCGAGTTTGACCACGCTGACATTTTCGAAAACGTGAGCGCGATTCAAACCGCGTTCAAACGGTTCATCAACCTGATTCCGCGCAACGGCCAATTGCTCGCCAACGGCGACGACCCAAACCTGGCGCCATTGCTCAACGTGACGCATTGCCCGGTCAAACGTTTCGGTCTCGGTTCCGACAATGCGGTTCGCGCGGAGAATATCAAATACGGTCCGACCGCGAGCACGTTTGAAATTCCGAGTTTCAAATTTCACCTGAACATGGTTGGCGAATTGAACATTCGCAATGCGCTCGCCGTCGTCGGTTGTGCCAAGCACTGCGGTTTATCCAACAAACAGATTCAGTCTGCGTTCGAAACATTTAAAGGCGTCAAACGCCGTATGGAAGTGCGCGGCGTCGCTGGCGGCGTCACTGTGATCGATGACTTTGGACATCATCCGACAGCGATCCGCGAAACCCTCGCGGCCTTGCGACAGAAATACGCGAATCAAAAACTGTGGGCCATCTTTGAACCGCGCACCAACACCACACGAAGGAACGTGTTCCAGAAAGAACTCGGCGAATCGTTCAAAGACGCGGACGCCGTGATTGTCGCTCAAATCGCGCGCCTCGAATTGTTGAAACCCGAAGAGCGGTTAAATCCGGAACAGTTGATGCAGGACATTAAAGCGGGCGGCAAACCAACGGCTTATTTGCCGGACGCCGATTCGATCGTGACGCACTTGAAGAAATCCGTTTCGGGGGGCGATGTGATTTGCGTGTTCAGCAACGGCGGCTTCGGCAACATCCACGAGAAACTTCTCAGCAGCCTCGCCCGGAAATAATCGCCCTACGGCGAACTGATGACGACGAAGCCGCTTTGGCTTGTATCGAGGAAAAACCCGTAAGCGGTGTTCGCTTTGGGAATAACGATGCCGCGCATCGGCAACGCTGGCGCTGAAACGGACCCTGCAAAAACTCCGGTCGATTTCACGAACCCTATGTGAATGCTGTCAGGATTGCCGTTCGGGAAAGTGAACCGGTTCAAAACGGGATCGAAGGCAATCGCGGTCGATCCGGAAAAACCGAAGTCCGCAAAATTGATCGTGCCATTGGTCCAACCAAGAATATTCGCGCCCGGTCCCGGCGGATCATAGTGCGAGCCGGTAATCTGGAACGTGCGATCAAAGCCATCCGGAAAATACGCCTGACGTCCGCGCCGCTTGATCCAACGGAAATTGTCCCCGCGCACATCACTGGTCGCTTCGTTGAGGAACGTCAGCCAACCGATAACAATTCCTTTTTTGGCGTATGGAACGACAAAGACTGGAAGGCTCCCGCCTTCAACCACCGAACTCGCGCACGATACCGCCGGCGATTGATCGGCAACGGTGATGACCGTCGTCGCCGTCGCGTTCGAACGAAGGACAATGTTACCGAAGCCATAGCCAAGCGGACCGACTTGACCCGTTCCCTGCGAACTCGGCAATTGAATGTTGTACAAACCCGGCGCGATGTCAGTGAGCGTGCCCGGGCAAAAGCCAATATCGAGTGGCGTCGTAACGCGACGGGCCAGGCGCACATCGTAAACGGAAAGCGCGCCGCTCAACGGCCGGCTCAACGCATTCGGGCCGGCTCCGGGAAGATGCAACGTTGCGAGCAATTTTTTCGAACCTTTGATAGCTATTTCAAAGCTGCTGTCGGCTGCGTCCGGGTCGTCAGGATTTCCAAAAAAACCGAACTGCCCCGTGAATGGATAGGTGCCCGATTCCAAAGAAACGGTACCGGTATAAGTTCCGCGCGAGGTCAGCTTGAGACTAAACAAACCCGAATCAAGTTCGTTGAAGCCGTTGGTCGGATAGAACAACCCGTTGTAGTTGCCTTGCACGGCAGGGAAAGGGTTCGGACCAAAATTCGCCTGAAGCGTTAACGAATCGCGCATGAGAAACCGATACGTGGGATCGATTGAGACGACTGCGCCGGTATCGTCTGTCCAATTCAAAAAGATGCTGTTCGTGTTGGTCGCAACCGCCGTCACCGAATAAAGCCGGTCGATAACGAGGTTTGCGTTATTGAAAACCCCGGGTCCGCCTCGGGCCACGCCGCCATCCGTCGTCAGCAGCGTAAGGGTGCTTGGGACGGCATAAAAAAACGCGCTCGTGACGATTGGCGAAAAACGTCCCGCCTCATCCTGGCTCGCGGCCCAGAAACGATTTGTGCCCGGACCATTATCATCCATGCTCACCTGTGTGCGCCACGCTATATGCATTGCTCGACCACTATCCGGCAGGGTTGTTGAATCAACGGAATTCCAGTCACTGAATGCAGAGGCCGGTTTTCTTGGGTCATCGCCGGGCGCGGCCCAGCGCCAGAATACACCTGTGAAACCAATCTTATCGCCAGCACCGCCGGTGACTGTGACAATCGGGTTGAAACTCGCAAAATTTTGTGTCGGCGATCCGATGAAGACCGTCGGGGAAACGGTGTCTGACTTGCCAACAAAGCTACCGTTGTCGAGGCTAAGAAACGAGACTGGATCAGTACGATTGACGTTTCGTCCGGTGAAATAAACGATGGTGGAATTAGTCAGATGCCCCGCGATCAACGTGATCTCGGTTTGGTCACTGACGACCTGAGTCGCGCCGGAATAAAAATCGATCGCGTCGACGATGTCGATACTGCTCGATGCGCGGAAAACAAAATGATCGGAATGCCAGGACATAAATACACTCCCAATGGGTTTGGAAGTGTCCGGATCGATCAAAGGCAGCGTCGCCGAAGTTGCACCGTTCACAAAATTTACGTCGTTGCTAAGAGTGCCCGAGAAAACCATAGAGCTAAACTCCGGATCACCAAAGATGATCGACCATGATGCGCCGCTGGTAAAACTGGAGACAGGAACATCTTTGTAAATCGAAGCACTGATCACTGAGGAAACGATTGGGATGACTTCCGGGCCGAAGTCCGGATCG
>JAICXV010000274.1 GCA_025934545.1 Verrucomicrobiia bacterium | reverse complement strand
GGACGGGTGCGCCCCATGGCAGTTGCGAATCCGGCGTAGATGAGCGGGCCGAGGTTGTGGGTGTGGACAACGTCCGGCTTTATTTTGGAAATGACTTTGGCGAGCGCGAAGACAGTCCGCCACGAGAAGCCGGGTTGTTTGTTCAAAATGTAAACATTCTGCGGTTCGGGTAGACGTTCCACGAACGAACCGCCGCGTTCGAGACAGGCTGCGTGGATTTCGAATTTGGTGGGATCGAGTCCCCGAGCAACGTTAACGACGCCGTTTTCCATGCCGCCGGGTTCTAGCGAGAGAACCACATGCAGAATTTTCAGGCGGCGTTGCATACAAAAAGGCTAAGGGCTAATGGCCAAAGGCTAAAGGAAGAAGTATCAAGACTGGTCGTGAAGCGTTGCTTTGGGTACCATGAACGAAATGCCTGAACCCGTGTCATCGGCTGCGCAAGAGTTCGATCGCTATGCGAAGAATTATGACGAAGCGCTGGCGCAAGGCATTTCAGTTTCGGGCGAGGACAAAGATTTTTTTGCGAGAGGACGAGTCGATTGGCTGGCGCGTTGTTTAAAGTCGTTGGGGATGGAACCGAAAAGCGTTTTGGATTTCGGTTGTGGAACTGGATCGGCAGCGCCGCATTTGTGCGAGCTTTTGAAGCCGGCGACGCTTACGGGCGCTGATATATCGGAGCAGTCAATCGCGTTGGCGCGACGGCAGTATGGTAATGCTTCGGTGAACTTCGAAACGATTCGTGAATTTAAATCCGCCGCCCCCGCCGCCCAATTTGATTTGGCATTTTGCAACGGTGTGTTTCATCACATCCCGCTAGAGCAACGCACGGCAGCCGCGAAATGTGTTTACGACTCGGTCAGGCCGGGCGGATTGTTCGCGTTTTGGGAAAATAATCCATGGAACCCCGGGACGCGTTATGTGATGAGCCGGATTCCGTTTGATCGCGATGCGATTATGGTCAGCGCGCTGGAGGCGAGGCGATTATTGCGCGCGGGTGGGTTTGAAATTTTACGGACGGATTTTCTTTTTATTTTTCCGCGGGCGCTGAGCTGGTTTCGGGGAATTGAACCCGCGATATCGCGCTTGCCGTTTGGCGCGCAATATCAGGTGCTTTGCCGGAAATCTAAGTAACCACCGCAGCAGCGGGTGCGGGACGCAATGGAGCCGCAGCGGGTTTCGTCGTAAATAATTTATCCTTCAGCCCGAGCGCCGGTTTTTCGATCCAACGGTATGACGCCCATGCGAGTGTTAATGCAGTCGCAACTTTGGCGACGGTGGCAATAAGAATCCCCATCCGCGTTTGAGGGAAGGGCAGAACGTGACGAAACATCCAGAAAATCTGCATGTGATAAACGTAGATTCCGTAGGAATGTTTCCCGAACCAAATCAAGATTTTGGTGCGCAAAATTCGCGCAAGCAAACCGTTGGTGTCGAATTGCGCGACGACGATAATCAGTGCGCACGAGACCGCAATGGCTGACAAACCCCAGCGATAGAGCCAGCGTTGATCGGCAAAGATGTTGTAGTAGACGTAGGCGACAAAAGGAATTGCGACTAACAGCAACGGTTTTAATTTTCGCACCGCCGAACTAATTGACTGAGGCCATGCGGCGGTTGCACAGGCGACGAGTGCGCCCGCCATCAGCACATCGGCGCGGGTGTAAAACCATGAGTAAAGATTCCACCAACGAATATGTTGGGCTTCGAGATCGAAGCGAATCGCGGCGAACGCGGCCATGAGTATGACAATGAGCGCGATTCTGTTGCGTGGTTTCAACGTGAGAAGCACAAGGCCGACGACAATTGGCCAGATTAGATAGAATTGTTCTTCGACTGAAAGCGACCACGTGTGGATGAATGTGCCCATTTGTGCGTCGCTGAAGTTCGAGAAATAAAAGAGCGACGGGATCGCGGCGTCGGTGAAAGCGCCGACGCTGTGAAATGGCGTTGCGCCGAAAAAGCTCAGCAGTCCGGTCATCGCAATGCCGATGAACAGGGCAGGGAGCAGGCGAAGGGCACGGCGGCCATAAAAATTTTTCAGCGAGATTGCGCCGGTCGATTCTTGTTCAGCGATGAGAATGTTCGTGATGAGGAAACCGCTCAGGACGAAAAAAATATCAACGCCGATCCAGGCACCGCGAAAGTGCGACTCGAATAAGTGCCCGGTCAGCACGCATAAAATCGCGGTGCCGCGTAAACCATCGAGTTGTGGGGAGTAGCGCAAGGTCTTGAGATTTCGTCGGATTTTAGCCGGTCGGCGCGCAAGAGCCAACTTCAAACGGGCTAAATGTGTTGCTGTTGGTGACGATTATTGTTCCCGAGTTAATTGTGTTGTATGAAACTTCGACAGTAATGACAACGCGTGTTTCATTTGGACGATTGAAGGCGCTCCTTTATGCTGCCTTGTTCTTCGGTTTAGGCGTGCACGCTAATGCTGCCGAAAGTTTGGCTCAGGTCTACGCGCGTTTAGCTGACGAAACCAAACAAGCCTACGACGCCAGTCCGTTTTCGCAATTCTCCCGCGATTACTTCAGCAGAATCAGCCGCGATCCTTCTGCAAAACCGCAGCGCGACGAAGTGGAAATAACTTCGCGATGGAAAATTGAAGTGCCGATTGATGCCTCGCCCATTACGACGAATATGGCGCATGATCTCGCAGAGGCTTTGACGAAACGCATGGAGGTAAAGGTGGCGATCACGACTGCGCGCAAGGGAAGCAGTGCTCGCGGGTCCTCCAAAACGATCAAGCTAATCGAAAATGGCGGTGGCGTTGCGGACGTTCCGGAAAGTTACACGATTGAAATCACCCAGCGAGGCGTGTTGATCGAGGGCCGCGATGCGTGCGGCGTCCGGGACGGCATTGTTCGTCTGACGGACATGATCGGCTTGCGTCAGGCGCCATTTTTAAAAACTGGGAAATTGATTGTTAAATCACGCGTGCCGATTCGCATGGGTTCGGTTCCTTCTGAAGGGTCGCTGCGCGATGCCGTTTTTCTGGGATACAATGCGGTGTTTGTGCCAGGTGGAAGTTTGTTCGCGCTTTCTGATTCCGATGTTTTTCCACAACTTAAAGACCGTCGTGACCCGGCACTGCGGGCGAAATTTATAGACGGCGTCAAAGAAGCGGCCAAATACGGTTTGCGAACCTACTGCTGGATTGACACGCGCCAAAAATTTCCGAAGGACCATCCGATTTTCGAAGCATATCCGGATGTGCGGGGCACGCTCACTTGGAAGGCCGATGGTGAATATATCCTTTGCACGGAACATCCGTTGGTGAAGCAGTTTCTGACCAACAGTGTGCAACGTTTGCTGCGCGATGCGCCGGGGTTGCACGGTCTTGTTATCATTATTGGTGGCGAAGGTTTTTATCATTGTTACATGCACTCGTTTGGCGCGGCCAAAGGCCATACCGCCTGCCCACGTTGCGAAAAGCTCGGTGCCGAGCAAACGGTCGCGAACCTTTGCAATTTGCTTGGTGGAGCGGTGCGCAGCGTTAACCCATCCGGGGAAGTTGTCGCGTGGCCTTACTCAGCGGAATATGTCTGGGCCGCCGATCGCGATCAGGCCGGGTTGATTCGTTTGCTGAAACCAGGGACCGCGATTCTTACCGAGGTCGAAAAAGATGAATACGTCGACAAACCTGAGGGGTTTAAAAAACATTTGTGGGATTACAGCATCGACTTGATTGGCCCGGGCGAACGTGCGAAACGTCAGATCGCGGACGGGCGCGCTGCTGGAATTCCTATCTACATCAAGAGCGAATCCGAACTCGCCTTCGAGGCGCCACGCCTTCCCTTTATTCCGTGCCACGATCGCTGGCTGGCTCGGGCCAACGCAATCGCGCGATCCGGCGCGAGTGGCGCCTGGATGTTTCCGGCGTTCAAACCGATGTATGGCAGCAGCGTGGCTGAAGTGGAAAAATTTGGAATGTGGGAGCCTGCGCCGGATTCGGAAGAAATTTTGCAGAAACTCGCCGCACGGATCGCTGGCAATGCCGGCGGCCCAAAACTACGCGAAGCCTGGAAACATGTTTCCGAAGCGATTCCTTTTTCGCCGGAGCTTCCGTCCTATTACACCGGGCCATATTATCTTGGTCCCGGGCAGCCGATGTGTGCCGATCCCTCCGCACCGTTACCGCCTGTGTTCATGGGGCGATATCTGTTTCACGGTGAAGTAACCGATGCCGAAGGTTTGAAGCTGTGTCCTACTTACTATAAGTCGCCAACTGGCAACGTCGCCGTGTTCGGCAAAATGTATCGTAAAATGGAAGATAGGCTTCGACTCGCAGTCGAGTGTGTCGATGGTGCGCAGACATCGGTTCCGGCCAGACAGAAAACTGTCTTCGCTTCCGAAACCAGTCCGATTCGCTGGTTCTATCACACGGCCCGAACGGAAGCGAACTTCTACGAATCTTGCCAACTGCGTGATCGCATACTTCAGTTGGTCAAGAAACCAAAGCGATCCGTTGAGGAAAATGCCGAAGCCAGGAAGCTATTAGCTCGATGGCGCGAAGTCCTCGAAGACGAAAAGCAAAACACTGAACAAGCGCTTCCCGTGATGGCGGGTGACATGCGTTTGGATTTCTATTTCGGCGGCGACCACAGTTTTTCCCACGGCGTCGATGTCTTGAACGCCAAGCTCAAAATTATCGAAAGGGAGCTTAGTAGATTTCTTCCAGGCCTCGCAAAGCAGCTCGACGAAGGGTGAGGCTGTTGAGTTTTTAATGCATCTCGACGTCGCAGTTGCCAATTCCCGGTCGATAAAAATTGAATTGGACGTTCGGATGATC
>JAICXV010000655.1 GCA_025934545.1 Verrucomicrobiia bacterium | reverse complement strand
TGTTCGCGCCAGACGGCGTCGGTTTGTAGCCCCAGGACCACCCGAGGGAAATCGCCGTGTAAAACGTGTGATGAATTTCGTTGTGCGCAATGTGATTGCTCGCGCTGTGAAATAAGATGATCCCTACGGCTGGCGGATAAATGACACCAATATCGTAAATCAAATTGTCCGCGACTTCGTGCTGACCAGAAGGATTGGCAAATGATGCCTTGCGATTCGGCTCAGCCAATCGAATCCCGCCCGCGCCGATATCGTGGATAATATTTCCAATAACACGATCGCGCATACACCCGCGGCCGAATTCGATGGCGTAATTCCCCAACCGCGTGAACTCACACTGTTCGACGATGCAATCATTGGCAAACTGACCGCGCACCGTACCATGAATACGAACGGCCGCTTGAATATCGCAGTAGCCTTTGGTTTCCAAACGCCAGTCGGCATCGGCAAACTTTAATCCACGAAAAATTACGTCGTGGACCGGCGCGTCTTTCGTCCCATTGAGCAAGACCAATTCCGCAAGATGCGGAACGGTCACGCGCGCTTTCGTTAAATCCTCTCCGGCGTCGGGCCAGTAAAAAACTTCGCCGACTTTCGCATCAAAAAACCATTCACCAGGTTTGTCCAAAGCGTCGCGCGTGTTTTCAATGAAATATCGCGCGTTGTCTTCTTTGTTTTTCGTTATCGCTTGTCCGCCCAAAGTCACGACGTGTGCATTGGTGTCGACCGCGACAATGCGATTGCGACTGCCGGCCCAAAGTTGGTGTGTCATCAGCTCAACTTCACCCGACTTTGCCCACTCCGGATTAATGTCACTGCCCGCATAACGCACTTTGTTGCTTTGGCCATCCACCATACTTCCGACGAGGTGAAAGCAACCATTGTTCGGCGTGCGCGCCCGTTGCTTGCGATGATTGTTCACGAACAACTCTCGAAAATTCCACGCTTTCAGTTTTTCATCCGCAACTTTCGCGCGCCAAAGATTGGTGTTCCCTTCCACGTTCATCCAGCCGCCAATCACACTTTGCCCGCTAATGGTCGGCGTCTCGTTTTTATATGCCGAAATGACCAGACGTGAATCATCAGCGGTCAAAACAATCGGCTCATTCAAAACGTGAATACCATCCCGCAGAATAATTTCAGCACGTGACTGGTCTTTGCGCGCGGCACGCGTGCGTCGAATCGCCTCTGCCACACTTGCGAGTGGCCCATCTTTTCCATTTTTCGCCGGCGCAGCGGAATATCCCGACCACGCATCGTTGCCGTTCGTGGCCACGAACAAACTTTTCGCGCTCGCCATCTGCACTCCGAGGACGCAGATGAGAACTCGAACACATGTTCGCAACGCTTTAATTGACATGATGCTTAGATTGATTCGGCGGGTGTTTTCTTCGGATTATTTTCAAGCTTTCAATCCCCACGCCCTCTGCAAATTCAACAACCGCCCATAACTTTCCTTCGGTGTGTTGTCCTTGTGTAGCAATGCGCCGAAGGGCCAAAAGTGTCCGCCGTAATCGGCAAAATCCCAATATCCGACCGCCTCGAATTCCGGCTTGCTGTAACAAATCGTATAAATCGATTCGAGCCAATCGGCTTGCATCGTTTCCGTCCACGGCCCATGCCAACCGGGCACCAAATCTTTCGGCCGCATACTCGCTTCATCGAGACCGGGCGCCGAGTTGCAGGAAATTTCACTGATGTGCAGCGGTTTGTTAAACGATTTGAAACGATCCAACATCCGCTCGGTTTCAAAAATATCCTGGCGCGGATAATAAAGCTGAAGGCCGATCACTTCGAACTCGCATCCGTTATCAACGCAGTCTTTCAAATATCGATACGCCGACCAGCGTCGCGACCCGTCGTCATTGCGTTTCACCGCGTGTTCCGCCCACAAACAACAATTGTTGATCAAGCGCTTCACCGTCGGCGAACCTTCGCGCGCCGAACGCAACACTTCGCGGGTAGTGTGCAAAATTTGTGGATGCGACAACTTCCACAAATTGGCGGAGTCATGTGCTTCGTTAATCACTTCGACGTAGGGCACGCGACCGTCGTATCGGCGCATCGTCTGGCGAATGATGCGTTTGTATTCCGGTAAAACTTTTTCAAAAGGCCACGCTCGAAACCATTCCGGCGTCGCGCCGCGAATCATGTAGCAGAAGCCAAATCCTTTCGGCGTGATGTTGTTTTGCAAACACCAATTCAGTGAGTCATCGTAACGCGTATAATCAATGCGCGCCCATTCCGGCTCCGGGTTCGTCCACGAATACCAACTGGTCACCGCAAAATTAAATAACTGCCGGAAGTATTTGTCGTAATCGCCACCGCGCGCCCATGCGGACGACGAACCTCCAAACAGGAAATGTCGACGCGGCTCCATCTTCGCAATCCGCGCTCGTGCCGCGAGCAACGCCAGGCGCTCGCCGGCATGT
>JAICXV010000458.1 GCA_025934545.1 Verrucomicrobiia bacterium | reverse complement strand
CGTTCAATCTCGACGGGTCGTCGGTTTACTTGACGATGGGCGCGCTCTTTATTGCGCAGGCGACCAATACCCATTTGACGTTCACCCAGGAATTCGCCGTATTGATCGTTTGCCTGCTGACGTCGAAAGGCGCGGCAACGGTCGTCGGGAGCGCGTTTATCACTTTGGCGGCGACACTTTCTTCGATGAAAACAATTCCCGTCGAAGGCATGGTTTTGATATTGGGCGTCGATTGGTTCATGGCTCAGGCGCGTTCGATGACCAACCTCATGGGCAATGCCACAGCAACCATCGTGATCGCGAAATGGGAAAATGAATTTGATCTCAAGCGCGCGAAGGACGTGCTGAACCAGGACGTACCGACAGTGGATGTGACACTCTCAAATGTCGATCTGGCGACGGCGCGCCTGCCTGACGAAGTGCCAATCTCGAAGTAGGAGACGAATGGCTCGAATCCTCGCGAAGCGTTGGGAGTGCGGGTGTGTGATGCAGACCTTCGGCCTTGCGGCTTTTCTTTTAGGACCGGGTAACATCTCTTCCCCTGCTCTTCCGCCGCAGGAATCTCTACAAAAGATGAACGCCGCGCCCGGCTTCGTCGTGCAACTGGTGGCCAACGAACCGGAAATCCGCCAACCGCTTTGCCTCAATTTTGACGATCGTGGCCGGCTTTGGGTGCTGCAATATATTCAATACCCGACGCCCGCCGGCCTGAAGCCGATCAAGGTGGATCAATATTTGCGCACCACTTACGATCGCGTTCCGGAACCGCCACCACGCGGGCCGAAAGGCGCGGATAAGATCACCATTTGCGATGACTTCGATTCCAATGGTCACGCACGTCGCTATAAAAACTTTATCAGTGGTCTGAATCTGTGCACGGGGTTCGCCATTGGTCACGGTGGCGTGTTCGTGATGCAATCGCCTTACCTGCTCTTTTATCCAGATAAAAATGGCGACGACGTTCCTGACGGCGACCCCCAAGTGTTGCTCACCGGTTTCGGAATGGAAGATGCGCACGCGTTTGCAAATTCATTAACATGGGGCCCAGACGGCTGGCTCTACGGCGTGCAAGGCAGCACGGTGACCGCGCACGTTCGCGGCATTGAATTTCAACAAGGCGTTTGGCGCTATCATCCGATCACCAAACAGTTCGAGCTCTTCGCCGAAGGCGGCGGCAATTTGTGGGGACTGGACTTCGATGACGACGGCGAAATTTTTTGTGGCACTAATGCGAGTGAACAAATGCTGCACGCGTTACAAGGCGCGTATTATGTGAAGAATTTTGGCAAACACGGCGCGCTCCACAATCCATATACTTTCGGATATTTCGAACACGTCACGCATCACGGTAATCGCGGTCATCACCTTTCGACGGGCGGGATTATCTACAATGGCGGTGCGTTTCCAACGGAATTCAAAGGTGCCTACATCTCCGGCCATCCACTCGACACCTCGGTTTATTGGTCCACCCTGAAGCCACACGGTTCAACGTTCGAATCCACTTTTGGCGGCGAAATTTTTAAGACCGACGACAACCTGTTTCGTCCGGTCAACTGCCGCGTCGGTCCCGACGGCGCCGTTTATGTCGCCGATTGGTGCGACAAACGAGTGACACACGTTGACCCCCTGGACACGTGGGACCGGAGCAACGGGCGGGTTTATAAAGTGCGATACGTCGGAAACGCTAACACTGAACGTCGAACACCGAACACTGAACAACGAACGTTGGAAAATTGGAGGACTGATGAACTTGTGACGCTTCTGGGCAACGACAACGAATTTTTCGCGCGCGAAGCACGGCGCATTTTGGGGGAACGAGGCGACCGATCGATTGTCCCGCAATTGCAAAATATCGTGCTTTCGTCGACCAATGCGCATCTGCAACTCGAAGCACTGTGGGCGCTCTACGTCAGCGGCGGCTTCAACGAAGCAAACGCGGCAAAATTCCTGCATCACGATAACGCGAACATCCGCAAGTGGACTGTTCGACTGTTGGGTGATTCGCGAGCAATCACCCCTTCCCTGCGCGACTCGCTTGCCGAACTGGCGCGCAACGAACCCACTTCAGCCGTCCGCGCGCAACTCGCTTCCTCCGCGAAGCGTCTTCCGGCCCCCGACGCTCTTCCGATTCTGCACGAATTGGTTTTGCGTGGCAGCGATAGCGGCGATACCTGCATCCCGCTTCTCGAATGGTGGGCTGTCGAAAGCAAAGCGATCACGAATCGCGATGCGGTTCTTAATTTGTTTACCGACCAACACGTTTGGAAATCACCAATCGTAACGAACACCATTCTCGAACGGCTGGCCCGCCGTTATGCAGCAGAAAACGACATCGATGCGTGCATGGTTTTGTTGCGCGCGCCGGGCACGCAATCGATCAGCCAGGTTGCACCTGTTTTGAAAGGGATTGAATCCGGCCTCGCGTCAGTGACAAACATCCCAGCTTCTGTCGCGGACTGGATATCGAGCCTTCCTTCCGAAAGCCAAAATGATGTTCGCGTGATTCGTCTTGGCGTTCGTTTACGCCATGCTGAATCGGATGAGCGCGCTCAAAAAATGATCGCGGACGACAAAACCGCGAAAGCCGACCGAATTTCGCTGATTGAATCCATCGCGCAAAATGGCAACGAGAAATTTCTCCCGCTGCTCCTCGGCCTATTGCGTAACACGGGTTCAGATATGCTGCGAAATGCCGCTCTTGCGGCGGTCCAACATTATCCCGATCCGACTGTCGCGCCGGAATTGATTGCCCTTTATCCGCACGCGCAACCAGCAACCCGCTCGCAGATCGTCGCCGCCCTCGCCAGTCGCGCAACGTGGGCGCCTGCATTGGTCGACGCCGTCGAGGCAAAAACAATTTCGGCCAAAGACGTGTCTATCGATGCCGCGCGGCAAATGGCCGCTAACAAAAACCTCATCCCGCGCATTGAAAAAATCTGGGGCAAGATTCAGTCCAGTTCATCCGCGGAAAAACAAAGCACGATCAATCGACTTAAGCTCATCATTAAACCGAGTGGCGCGGCCGGTCGCGATCCGACCGGCAACCCGACCACAGGCAAAAAGATTTTCACAAAATCGTGCGCCGTTTGTCACACGCTTTTCGGGGAAGGAAACAAGATCGGCCCCGACCTTACTGGGATTGATCGCAAGAACCTCGATTTTCTTTTGCTCAACATCGTCAATCCCAGCGCTTATATCCGGCCAGAATTTGTGAACTTCGAAATCGAAACTAAAGACGATCAAAATCTCAGCGGTCTGATCGCCGATTCGTCGCCGGCGTCGGTCATTGTCCTTGATCGGAACAACCAGAAACATGTCATCCCGCGCGAAAACATTCGCAGCATGCGCGAATCGCAACTGTCGCTGATGCCCGAAGGGCTGCTCGAATCGCTCCAGCCAAAAGAGCTGATGGACCTGTTTGCTTACCTGCAAAAAGACGGTCATTAGGCACGTATTCACACCTGATTTCTTGACAGCAATTTACGGGCGTGATTACATAAACTCGTGCCCGTAACCCAACGCGCCCAACGCCATTCGTGTGCCCAT
>JAICXV010000517.1 GCA_025934545.1 Verrucomicrobiia bacterium | reverse complement strand
TTCCATTCGTATTGAGCGCGCCGAGGATTTGGCCGCTGGTGCCGTCGAGGATGTAGATGCCGGAATTCGGCGGCATATTTGTCCCGCCGCCCGAGCCGGTGCGCGTGTCGACAAACACAAGATTGCCAGTCACCGGATCGTAGGACAAACCGCGCTGGTCAAAGCCGTTCGTTTGATTGGGGCTCCCCGTCAGATCGCCCGGCTGCACGCCGATGCCGCCCTGGGCGGTTATCTGGACGTCATGACCATTTAATGGATTGGTGCCAAGCGAGTCGCCGGGGCGAACACTTCCGTCACCGTGATTCCCGAAATTGAAGGAACCGTCGAGTGTTGAAGTGGTTTGCGCATTAACAGATGTCAATGCAAGGGTGAAGAGAAGGGCAACGACAGACAATAAGGTCTTCATAACTGGGAAACGTTTTGGGCTCGGATTATGATGCCAACTCAGGGTTGTAATGTCAATCCTCACGGGTGAGTGGAAATCACCAAAGTTTACAAATTCGCCCAATTGACTAACGTCTCGCGACGATGAAAAGCGCTCTTGTTTTGGGCATCATGTCCGGCACCAGCATCGATTCGGTTGATTACGCATTGTGCCGGATAAGTGACAGGGAGATCGCGCTCGAACAGTTATGGTCGGTCGACTTTCCTCGCGAACTGCGCAGCCGCTTGCATAACGCAGCATCGAACAACGCTAACGCGTATGAGGTCGGCCAATTGCACCACGATCTGGGGCGTTTTTATGCGGAACACGCCGTGCGAAAGAAAAAACCGGACTTCGTTGGTTTGCACGGCCAAACGGTCTTTCATAATCCAGAACAGAAAAAGCGCGCGACGCTGCAATTGGGCGAACCCGCCTATCTGGTCGAACGATTGCACGTTCCGGTCGTTTCCAATTTCCGCTCTGGTGATATTGCCGCTGGTGGCGAAGGCGCCCCGCTCGCAACGATGTTTCACAAATTTGTCTTTGCCAAAAAAGGTCGACACATTTGCGTCAATAATCTCGGCGGGATCAGCAACGTCACTTCGCTTGATTGGAGCAGGGGGCGGGAACCCAAAATTCTCGCGTTCGACACCGGCCCGGCCAACGTCCTGATCGATTTAGCCATGCGCGAGCTCACGGGCGGCAAGATGCACATGGACAAAAACGGCGCCTGGGCCGCTCGTGGCAAACCGATCGCGTCGGTGCTGGGCCGCTGGCTGAAGCACGATTACTTCAAACGCAAGCCACCAAAAAGCACGGGGCGTGAATTATTCGGCGAACCATTTTTCCATCAAGCGATGCAGGAAATGAAATCGGCGAACAAATACGACATCGTTGCGACGTTTACGTATTTTACGCCGCTTTCGATTGCCCTTAACTACACAACGCATCTCAAGTCGCTGCCGGAGCGAATCATCCTTTGCGGCGGCGGTGCAGCGAATCCTGCTTTGTTGACTGCGATTGACATCCTTCAAGTAGCGGAGGTCGTGACCAGCGAGTCTGTAGGCTGGCCGGTGCAGGCCATCGAGCCTGCCGCTTTTGCGTTGCTGGCGTGGCTGCGGATGAACAACCGTGCCGGAAATATTCCACAAACAACCGGCGCGCGCCGGCCAGTTTTGTGCGGACAGGTTACTGCGCCGTGACGCGATAAAACCGTTGCGTCGCGGACAGCGCGTCGGTGACAACGATGTTCGTCTGCGCTGGTTGCGGTGGAATATTCGTTAGCACCGTCCAATTCGTCGCAAGCGCATCGGAATATTCGACGGCGTAATTCTGCTGAGCGAACGCAACAAAGCTGAAGGTCATTTGATTGTTGGCGATGCTTGGTGAATCGATATGCGTGGCGGGGATAAAACTAACGTCCAATAGCGGGAGGTTCGACGGGTCTTCGCGCGAACCAAATCGGCGCGCGCTCGAGATGACGCTTTCGTCGTCGGTCTTCACCATCCAACCAAAATTCTGGTCTGGATTATCAAGCCAGTATTGGACATCGGCGACGGTGTTCCGAACGGGAAATTGATAGGCTGTTTGATCGGAAACCGTTTCGGATGTCGTGATGTCGCTGGAAAAATCAACATCTGGTTCGCCACCGGGATTGACCCAGGGCGCGTTGGCAAAAGCAAAGCGGTCGTTCCAGGTTGCTTCGTTGGTGGTTGCGGTAAAGCCACGACCTGCGCCAGAGAGCGCCAGTTCGCTGCCTTCGCCCCACGGCTGGAGCATGCGATGCAGATTGAACACCGTTGCAGTAGGGCCGTCGGTCGGAACGCCGACAATGGTAAGAGTTACAACCGCCGATGTGATGACGGAGCCGCGTGGGATTTGGCTCAAATCGAAACGGACCAGTCCGCGATTTCTGTATCCCTGCATGTTCGATCCGGCGTTGAAATAACTTTGGCCGCCCATGTTGTTGTCGGGCGCAATTTCAATCAGGCAGGTGTCGGCGACGGACGGCAGCGAGTTGTCCAAAACCGCAGCGGACGCTCCGCAAACGACAGCCAGAAATGTTGTAAGGAGGCGCGCGATCAAATGAGATTGAGCTCTCCGGTTATCGTCGTGTTATCGATACCAGAGAGACCGCCGCTCAATAGTTTTTCCTGCGCATTGGCGTATCCCGGAATAATTGTGTTGAGCTCGGCCTGGCTTGAGCCGAGGTGGTCGCGGATGATTTCGCCGAGGACGGAACGGTAATCGACGGCGCGTTGCACATAATTTTTCGTGCTGCCGGTGAACATCGTGCCGTTGGTGCCGGTGTTCCAATTGATGGTGTTACCGTTGTAAGTTTCCGCGCTTGGTCCGCAACAAAATACGCCGCTGGTGCGCGCGCCGAGGCCGCCGGTAGGAATTTTGTTATAACCTTTGACGCCGCCGCCCGCGACCATCATGACGCCCGCCTCAGCGTGGTCCGTTCCTCCAGAACCGTTCTCTTTGCTGGTGCGACCGAATTCGGAAAGCGTGACGACAATGAGATCGTTCCATGCCACTTTGTCGGTATAGCGGGTAAAATATTGCTTGAGCGCATACATGGCCCAGCCGAGGCGCCGTTGCAGATTGGCGTGTGAGCCGGTGTAATTGCCTTGCGAATTGTGCGTGTCGAAGCCGCTGAATTCCGTGCCGGCGATGATGGCATCGGTTTTATTGAGAATGAGCGCGGCGGCTTTGATGTTTTTAAACAGGCTATAGGCGGAGCTGCTGTTATCGACCACGAACCGATTGCTGACGCCGCCGCCGTT
>JAICXV010000757.1 GCA_025934545.1 Verrucomicrobiia bacterium | reverse complement strand
GGCGCTGCAAAATATTTCGGGAACGATTAGGCCTTGGCGGCTTGTTCCTTGTTCCAACGGCGCTTGGGCGCTTTGGTGACAAGACCCTTCTTGATCGCCTTGGCCGTCACGCGCATGTAGCGCACTTCGCCATCAACAAGGACCTTCACGCGCTGCAAATTGGGCATGAAACGGCGCTTGGTGATCGCCGTGACGTGCGTGCCGATGCCGCCCTTTTTCTTGGCTTTACCACTGCGCCAGATGTGACTGCCCTTGATCGGGCCTTTGCCGGTTACTTCGCAAATTCTTGCCATAAAATTTTTCCTTTCGCAGGGACAGATAGACAATCCCTGATCGAGAGCCGTCTAAACTAGCGGGGATTCGCAGTTGTTCAAGGACTAAAAATATCCTATGTGCGGTTTTTCCTTGACGTTGTAAGGTAATCCCTCACAATAGCCGCGTTAGAAAAAAGCAATTCGTATGCGCGTCATGATCCAAAATGCCACGACCGAGGCGTATTATAGTGGCCTCGGCTGGACCAAAAACATCGAGTCCGCACTTCAGTTCGACAGCACTGTGAAAGCAGATGCTTACTGTTACGAAAACCATATTTCCGATGCCCTCATCGTCGTCAAATTCAAAGACGAGAGTGGCGACATCAAATTTACTTCCGGAGCTGGTAGCAGCCTGATGAGCTCCAGGTCTCGCTAACCCAATCCAAGTCGGCCAGTGAGTCCGGAACCGGCGGCAGCAATGCCGCCGGTCCATTTTCCTTGCTTGATTCCTGAGCTCTAACTCTTAATCCATTCTCAGCAACATCGTCCGTTGCCAACAAATGTTTCGAGTTCGAATCATCATTTGTTTTTGCGCGCTGTTCCTCTCCGCGCGAATCGGTCGCGCCGACGAGACCAACCAATCCTGGTCGTTCCACGCTCAAAACACCGACATCGTCCAATATCATCCGAGCTTCCACGCCGATTACACCGGCCCAAACAGCCTCCATCCAATCAATGAAGTTCGTGAAACCGTTTCGGTCGATGTGCTGTTCGGCGCAAAACTCTGGCGTGGCGCCGAAGCGCACATCGACGGTTTGACCTGGCAAGGCTTCGGTTTCGCCAATGCTCACGGTGCTGAAGGTTTTCCCAACGGCGAATCATTCCGCGTCGGAACCAAAGAACCGAACTTCACCATTTCGCGCGTTTTTCTTCGCCAAGTCATCGCGCTCGGTGACGAAACAGAAAAAGTCGAAGCCGACCAACTCAATCTCGCCGCCGATCGTCCCGTCCGCCGACTCACGCTGACCGCCGGCAAAGTCAGCGCCAAAGACATCTTCGACAACAACGCCTACGCCAACGATCCGCGCACGCAATTCATGAACTGGAGCCTGATGGCGGACCCAGCCTGGGACTATCCCGCCGACGCTCTTGGTTACACCACCGGCGCGGCCATCGAACTGAACGAACCCAATTGGGCTGCGCGTTACGGCTTCTTCCAAATGCCGCGCGTGGCCAACGGCGTCGCCGAAGATCCCGCTTACCTGCGCGCCTGGGGAATGGTCACTGAGTTGGAACATCGCCACAAAATCCACGATCACGCCGGCAAAATCCGCGTCCTCGCCTACCTCAATCGCGCGCACATGGGCAGCTACCAACAAGCAGTCGACAATTTTGAACGACCGGCGAACATCGTCGCCACTCGCGCTTACCGATACAAATATGGCTTCGGCCTCAACCTCGAACAGGAATTGACCAGCGACCTCGGCCTCTTCGCGCGTCTCGG
>JAICXV010000217.1 GCA_025934545.1 Verrucomicrobiia bacterium | reverse complement strand
TTAAATTTAATCTCTGCGAGCTCTGCGCTCTTTGCGTCTCTGCGTTAAAATCGAGCTTAAACGGTCGCTGGCTGCTCGGATTGTGGCGCGGCGGCGGGTGCTTCCGCTGTCTTGTATGCCGCGATTGCATCGATGCGATAGCGCTTCTTTTCCGAATCGGATTGCACTTCGACTTCTTCGCCGGGTTTGTGGCCGATGAGTGATTGCGCGACGGGCGTCAAATAACTGATCACACCCTGGTCGGGATTGGAATCCCACGCGCCGAGGATGGTGAAGTGTTCCGCTTGATTGTGCTCGAGATCGGTCACATTGACGATGGTGCCGATGCTGACGACGTCGGTCTTGGCGTTGGCGAAATCCGTTCCCCGCGCGCGAACGAGTTGCGATTCCAATTCGGATTTGCGGCGCATCAAAATCTTCTGCATTTCTTTGGCCGCCTTGTATTCGTGGTTTTCGCGCAAGTCGCCGTAGCTGCGGGCGATGGCGATTTCCTTCGAGTTAGCCGGAATCGATTTCTGGACGAGTTCGGCGTATTCGTTTTTGCGGCGTTCGAGACTTTCCCAGGAAACCTGATAGGTCGTTTCCTGCTTGGTCTGTTCGCCAGAGATCAATGCCTGCATGGCCGGATAGCTCTTCACGATCCGTGCGAGCAGCGAACGTTTGTCCATGTCGTCGAAGCACGGAGAAAGTTGCAGGGCGCGGGTCAAATCTTTGATGACTTCCAGATCGGCTGAACCGATCAATTCCACCAACAAGGTCGAGTCGTCCAAGATGAAATCCCGCAATTTGTTCGAGCGCTTTTCATTGAACTGATCGCGTTCCATCGCGGTGAGCATGGCGCGGAACACTTCGGGCCCGAGAATATCGGCGTAGGTGTCAGAGCGTTCTTTGGCGAGCCAGAGCAACAAATCGCTGCTGGCCTGGTGCTGGCTGATTAGCCGCGACAACAGTTCTTTAAGACGATCCAATTTGCCGCCCTCGATGAGCGCCTCGGCCATTTCGGTGGCAACCTTCGTCGAAACGCTGTTCAAAGCATTGACGAGGGAATCGTCCCAGTCCGGTGTAGCCGCTTTAAAGGAGTGCAACGCGCGGCGATGTTTCGCGCCGGGAACGGCCTCAAGCAACTCGGCGATGCGACGGGCTTCCTGTTGCCAAATTTGGTTCGAAGTAATTTCGCCTTCCGTCGCAGTTAGACCTGCAGCTTCGCGAATGTCGTCGCGAACGAAGATCGCTTCCAGCGCCGTTGCTGGTTGTGTGCGTTGATGCGTCGCAATTTCAGCGTTGAGTGCGGCGATGATTTCTTTGGCTGTGCCGGGTTTGTCGTTGATGTCGGAAAAATTGCGTTGAATTTCGTGGGCAACGGTATGGCGTGCTTTGAGACCTTTGGCAGCGCGGAAGTCGCCCATCAACCGTTCCTGCAAAGAAGTTTCCTTGGCCTGATAGACGATCGGTTCAGATTTTTTGAGCGGCACCTGGAAATGGCCGTCTTTCTTCAACTCGCGTTTGGCCGCTTCCCACCATTTTTTCCAATCATCCTTGATGACATCGGGAACGAGGACCTGCTGAATTTGATCAATCGTCGCTTTGCCGCCGAAGCTTTGCAGGACCAATTTGATCAAGTCGAGATGATGCAAGGCCGCCATTTGGCGAAGCGATTCGATGTCGGCAACTTTGCGGGCGTAAATATGGTCTTTGGAAATCGGTTTGAGCGATTCAGCGGCGAAGGCTAAATCCATTTTGTGACCCTTTTTTGTCTGAAAATCGATGACGAATTGACCGAAAACCGCGTCGACAGTGGTAATTTTTCCGAAGCCCCAGCTTCGATGCCAACAATAGCCATTGTCGGTCAGCTGCAAAAGTGCTTCCATTTGTGGGCGGGTAATCTTTGCCGTGGCAACCAACTTCTCAAATTCGTCTTTCATTGAATTGTTCTCGGATCCCATATAGTCGTTTATTATTAAGCACTGAACTTGCAAAAACCAAGAGAAATTGCCGCGCGGGTGCTTAAGCGCCAACGCAGCGGCCACCAATTTGTCGAGCGGCTGCTCGAGCCTGAGCTCGACGCGCTTTCTCCGGAAGACCGGCGTCTGTGCCAGGAACTTGTTTACGGCATCATTCGCTGGCAAAGGACGGTCGATTGGCTCATCGCGCGCAAGACCGGCGGTCGCGAACAGCATCCTCAATTACACATTTTACTTCAATTGGGCCTTTATCAACTTTTTTGGCTGCAACGAGTGCCCGATCACGCCGCCGTCCATGAAACGGTCGAGTTGGCGAAGAAATTCGGTTTCGCGCCGAAGGCCGGTTTTCTCAACGCTGTTCTGCGCGGGTACACGCGAGAACGCGACGAAACAAGGGCTGCTCTCGAAGGATTAAAGAAAACCGATCCGGCTACCGGCTATTCGCAACCCGATTGGCTGGTGCAACGCTGGCAAAAACGGTGGGGCGAGGAAAAAACGATTCGACTGTTAGAATGGAACAATACACCGCCGCCGACGTTCGCCCGCGTCAACACGCTGAAGGCGGACGCGGACAAGCTGAAAC
The DNA here is from genome assembly GCA_025934545.1 of Verrucomicrobiia bacterium. GTDB lineage: Bacteria > Verrucomicrobiota > Verrucomicrobiia > Limisphaerales > Palsa-1400 > JAICXV01. The sequence continues at coordinate 2,800 of JAICXV010000217.1, read as the reverse complement.
AGATTTGGGATTCGGAGCGCGTGACGTATCGCACTGTGGAACGCGATTGGTTTTCGAACGACGAGGTTTTTGAACTGGAATCTCATCCTGCGCTGACGTCTTTGCGAACATTTCAGGAAGGGATGTTTTACGTGCAGGACCCGAGCACGCTCCTTGCGGTCACCATGTTGAGTCCGCAAGCCGGCGAGCACATTCTGGATATTTGTGCAGCGCCGGGCGGTAAAACAACCTACATCGCCCAACGGATGCGCGACGAAGGCGAGATTCTCGCCGAAGACAATCAACCGGAGCGATTGAATCTGGTTGTGGAAAATTGCGAACGTCTCGGCGTGAAGTGTGTCGGCACGAATTCCGCCACCAAACAATTCGATCGGATTCTGATCGACGCACCGTGCTCAAACACGGGCGTGCTGCGCCGTCGGGTTGAGTTGCGTTGGCGAATTAACCCTGAAGAGATTTTGCGTCTGCGCGACACGCAGCTTTCGATTTTGCGCGATTCAGCCAAACGCCTCAAAGCCAGCGGGACACTCGTCTACAGCACTTGCAGTTTGGAACCGGAAGAAAATCAGGAAGTCGTGAAAACATTTTTGAGTGAACAACCGAATTTCACTTTGCACAGCGAACGACAATTATTGCCATTCGAGGATCAGGTGGACGGCGCATACGTCGCGACGCTTAAAACAAAATGAATTATTTCTGCGCGCCGTTACCTTCGTCGTAATACTCAACGCCGCCGTACTGAGTGTAAGTCAAATACTGTTCCCAATTTTGAACAATAAGACGGCGGGTGCGGGTCTTTGGCTCGCCCAACTTTTGCGGCTGCGAATCTTTTAATGCTTCGGTTAAAATGCGGCCATCCAGCTTTTGCTTTGGATTGACGCCGAGCACACGAAGCACAGTCGGCGCGACATCAAGATTCCCACTCGGAAATTGATCTTTGTAACCGGCGCGAAAATCCGGACCGGCCGCGATCAGCGTATTGTGCATGTCGTAAGGACAGAGCGTGACGTGAGCGCCCTGCCCCGGTTTGAATGTTGTACCATCGGTCGTGATAATTCCGGGAACGCCAAATTTGTTTGTTCCCTGGCTCCATCGCAGCGAAATCAAAATGTCCGGCGCTTCCGGCGAATTGGCGTGAATGCTCTTGAGCGGAAACGCGCCCGGCGCTTCACGCGAAAAAATAACTCCCGTGTGTTTCCATTTGCGCAAAAAGTTCACAACGTCATTGACGATTTTTTTGTCATGACCAATGACATAAACCATCGTCGATCCCGAATTGCTGGCGACGATGATGTCCCCGGGATTCGGTTTGGTTTTATATTTTCGGGCGGCGTGAAATCCCGCTTTGGCCAGGTCGCCCGGCAAGTCGGCGGTTTCAGCAATTGTTGAACAACCGTGGTCAGAGACGACGATGACATCCGTGGAATCGCGGACACCTTTTTTGTCCAGTGCTGCGAGAATCTTCGCGAGGTTATCGTCTGAATTGCGGATTGATGCCAACGCTTCTTTTGATCCAGGACTAAATCTGTGCTGTGCAAGGTCCGGCTGATTCATCCAGACAAACGAAAATGCCGGGACGCCATTGCTCCAAAGATCGGTAATCAGCGCATCGACCGTCCAATCGATGCGGCTTGGATTGGTCGCGTCTTCGTCAGGGTAAGGACCAAATTGGTTTGAGACCGTCGCTCCGAGCGAAGCGGGCAATGTCGCTCCCGCGTAAAGGTTGACGCCTTCTTTGGTCGAGGTTCGTTCTTTACGATCCAATAATAAAGCCACAGGTTTCGAACCGGCCACGACGGCCGTGCGTCCGGCGGCGCGAACGGTTTCGGCCAATGTCGGCACGCCAATGTATTCGCCGTGATTATTTTCATCTCCCTTGCGAACGGATGCGAGGGCTTCGGTATGGACGTCGGACAATTCGTCAACGTAAGGACGATATTCGTGGTTGCCGACGATCAAGTCGCGCGCGGGATTAACGCCCGTCGCCAGCACCGTGCCATTTACTTCGGTGGCGCTGGGATAAGCGGCGTGATGTTTTGTAAAAGTCGCGCCTTGTTTGGAAAGTTTGAACAACGTCGGACAGTTTGATTCGGTCACAAAATCGGGCCGCATTCCGTCCCAGACGATAAGGACGACATGTTTGGCGGCGTGAAGTTGAGCAGCAAAACAGCAGACGAGGCAGGCTAAAAAAGTTCTCATTCAGTAACGTTTCGAGCGCATACTGAACACTGAAACTCGACCAGTGGCAATACTACACCGGCGCACCGAGCGTCTGCGTTTTCAACACCGTTAATTCGCTCAGATCGAACCATTGACACTCAACGCCGTCGGGTTCACGGCACATTTTAAAGCGCTGCCCGTCAGCCGAAATTTCCTGGACAAATCCTTCCAACACTCGGCGATCATCGGGCCGATGGAGTTGAAACCGAACCCAATCGTATTCTTTCAGAACCTCAGCTTGCATATAGCAATGTAGCCTAGACCTGCACTTTGCGCTCACAGACCAGCTTTGCAATTCGTGCAAAACTGCACTATTGCTGCGCGGTTATTAAACCAATATTGAATAGACTTATGTTCAAGAATCTTGCTTTGACAGTTTGCGGCGTTCTCTGTGTGGCCGGATTGTTGGTTCCCGACGCGCGCGCGGCCGATTTGCCAACGAAAAAAGCTAAAGCGCCGCGTTCCACGCCCACTAAAGTTGAGGTCACGGTTTTTACCGGGCCGTTTCATTGCAGAGCCGGACTTCAAGAGCAGCCAGTTCCTGTTCTGAGCGGAACGGTCTTTCGCGAGGCGCCATTCC
>JAICXV010000298.1 GCA_025934545.1 Verrucomicrobiia bacterium | reverse complement strand
CCGCTAGCGAAGGCCGAAGCCGCGTCAGTGAAGACTTCGCCCTCGCGATAGCGGCCGGTTTCCGGGTCCAGGACGTACGTATAGATGGTCGGCTGCTCCACGCGCCAGTAGAACGGGATGCCCGCTCGTGCGTACTGGCCGGGCTTGAGCAAGCCGAGGGCGCGACTTTCGCGTTCGGAAATGGAGGTGGTTTCAATCTTCAAAGCGCCGGAACCGGACATGGCATCGCGTCCATTGATGGCGAGGTTCATGATGACCTGCTGGAGTTGTCCGGGATCGGCGCGGACATACAACGGGGTTGGGGAGAGTGAAATCGTGAGCTCGATCGTTTCGCCGAGGAGCCGTTTTAACAGATTTTCCATATCGCCGATGATAGCGTTTAAGAAAATGAGTTTCGGTTGCAGGACCTGTTTGCGGCTGAAGGCCAGAAGCTGGCGCGTGAGGGAAGTGGCGTGATCGATGGACTTTTGAATCTGCAGCACGGCTTCGCGATTCGGATCTTTTTCCGACATTCGTTCGTGGAGCAAATTGCTATAGCCGAGAATCGCCTGGGTAAGGTTATTGAAATCATGGGCGATGCCACCGGCGAGGCGACCGATGGCTTCCATTTTTTGCGATTGCCGGACTTGTTCTTCGAGTTTTTTGCGTTCGGACAAATCGCGGACCATGACGACGAACATCGATTGGACGCCCACGAATGTTTCGATGATCGCCACGTCGATGGGGACGGTGCGGCCAGCGCCGGAAACAATGTTCAGTTCCATAAAACGCGCATCGCGCGCGGTGAGTTGGTGCGCCAAATGATCCTGGAAGATGGCGGCATCAGGGCCTTCAAATAATGTGTGCAACGGTTTGCCGAGGACGTCGGTGGCCTGACGATCGAAGACGCGCGTGGCCATGCGATTGAAGGAAGTGATTAACCGCGTAGCGTCGGCGACAATGATGGCGTTCGGCGAAGCGTTAAGGATGGTGCGCAAGCGTTCTTCGCTGACGCGGGTGGCTTCTTCGGATTCCTTGCGGCGGGTGATGTCTTGAATGACGGCTTGAAACTCGACAATGCGATTGCGGTCATTGAAGAGCGCGCGCACGGTGCATTGCTGCCAGATGGTCCTGCCGCCGGCAATGACGCGATCGTCGAATGACACGGAGGGACTTTCGGGTGTTAAGGAGCGAAATGTGGACATCGGAATGTCTTGATCGACGGCGCGAATTTCATCGAAATAATTGGTGCCGATGAGCGTTTCGGCAGATTTGCCGCGGAATTTGCAAAAGGCGTCGTTCACAAAAGTGAGCGTGCCCTCCGGCGTAAAACGGCAGATGAGCTCGGCTTGATCCTCAACGACGGCGCGGTAACGGCGCTCGCTGGCGGCAGTGAGGCGAAGGGCCTCCTCGCGTTCCATGGAGGCGGCGGCGAGCAGGAGATTCGTGGCGGAAACGACCGCGATGTAGGAACCGAGCAAAAGCAGACTGGTCGTTTCGTTGGTAGCGAAGAACGGACCGGCATGGTGGAGGAGTTGGTAAACGGCAATTGATGTGACAAGTAGTGTGCCTGTGGTCGCGCCGCGTTGACCAAAACGAATGGCGGCCCAAACCAAAAATGGATAGGGAAAAAACGCCATTGGATAATTCTTCACGCCGTAAACGAGCCAGGAGTCGAAGGACAGAAATGTTGCCATCCCGAGACCGAGTCCGCAGAGAATTGCTTCGCCAACCAACGGACGTCGCCATTCGATCGAGGCAGGTGTGCCCCACGATAGAATAACGGGCGCGACGACGAGGGTGCCGAGGGCGTTGGGGACCCACCAATAAACGACCGACGCGAACATTTCGCTCCACGGCACCTGTCCGGCATAACAAAGGCCGACGACGTTGAAGGCGGCATTGATGGTTGTGCCGATGGCGCATGCGAGAACAAGAAATCCGGCGGCGTCGCGCAGGCGTTCCATCGCGTTGTGGAAGCGCACGAAACGCTGCAACAAAAATGCGCAGGTCATCGCGCCGACGGTGTTGCCGACGGCGGTGGCGAAAGTGAAAAATCCAAAGGGCTTGCCGCTGAGCAACGAAAAAATGACTGCGCCGATGGCGACGCCTGGCCAGAAGCGATAGCCGAACAAGAGAATGGCAGCGAGAGCGATGCCCGCTGGAGGCCACACCAAAGCAACGTCCCCGGACATGAACGTCGCCACCTTGCCGAGCATTCCACCAACGAAATAGAACGCCGTAAGTATCACGACCCGCGTAACAGGTCCCAGGCTGGACAGCTTGGTCTTGGTGATACCCTTAAGATAACATGCTTGACTGGAAATCGCACGTATTTTCGAGCCTATAGGCAGGGTTGAGAGGCAGTCAAATGTAGTAAAATGAAGGTTTATTTTCTGTCGGAATCTGTGCTATCCTCGCGCGATGTTTCCTGGTCTCAGGTTGATCGGCCCCATACACAAATTTTTTGCAGTTTTTGTTACTGTTTCGCTTCTTTTGGTAAACAGCGTTGAGGCGCTGCAAGTGGTGGTGAAGAATCCAGTTCCTGCGACGGCAAACGAATTGCCGTCCGTCGGTCGGCTGGATCAGACGAAAAAATTACATCTGGCCATCGGGCTGCCATTGCGCGATCCAGCGGGACTGCAGCAACTTGTTCAACAGATTTGCGATCCAAACAGTCCGCGCTACCGGCATTATTTGAAGCCAGAGGAATTGGCGCAAAATTTCGGCCCAACGCCCGAGCAATATCAGCAGGTCATTGACTGGGCGAAGTCGCACAATTTTGAAATCGCGGCACAACATCCGAACCGTCTGGTCCTCGAAGTCGATGGTCCGGCATCGGTGGTGGAATCGGCGCTGCATATAAAACTTTTGACGCACCAGCATCCGACGGAGTCACGCACTTTCTTTGGCCCCGATGTCGATCCCACTTTGGATATTTCGGTGCCGGTGATGACGATTGATGGCTTGAGCGATTTTTATGTGCCGCATCCGCACAACAAAATTCGTCCGTTGACCGACGGTGTTTCGGAGCCAAAAGCCGGTTCCGCTCCGAGTGGTAACTATGCCGGTAACGATTTTCGCGCGGCCTACGCGCCCGGGGTTTCGTTGACGGGCTCAGGCCAGACGATTGCGTTGCTCGAGTTTGACGGCTACTTCACGTCTGACATCACTTCCTACGAAACGCAGTTTGGGATTCCGAATGTGCCGCTTTCGAATATCGCGGTTAACGGCGGCGTGACGACGGTCGGTTCGGGCAATAGTGAAGTGGCGCTGGATATCGAGATGGCCGTCTCGATGGCGCCGGGTGTTTCGACGGTTTATGTGTATGAAGCGCCGAACGATCTGGCGAACTTTGTGCCGATGCTCAGCCGGATGCAGACGGATAATTTGTCGCACCAAATCGGTTGTTCATGGGGCGGTGGTGCGGAGAATCCGACCGCTGAAAATATTTTTATGATGATGGCGGCACAGGGGCAATCGTTCTATAACGCGACGGGCGATGGCGATGCGTTTGTTGGCGCTATTCCGTTTCCCTCGGATAGCCCGAATATCATTCAAGTTGGTGCAACGACGTTGACGACGACGGGGCCGGTTGGCTCTTACGTTTCTGAAACGGTGTGGAACTGGGGTCGCGTGAAAAGCTCCTACGTGGGCAGCAGCGGTGGGATCAGCACCGCGTTCAGCATCCCGACGTGGCAGCAAGGGATCAGTATGGCTTCGAACCAGGGTTCGACGACGTTTCGGAATGTTCCAGATGTCGCGCTGACGGGGGACAACATTTATGTGCGGTATAACAACGGGACGGCGGGGTCTTTTGGAGGGACGAGTTGTGCGGCACCGTTGTGGGCCGCGCTGACGGCTTTGATAAATCAACACGCCGCGGCAGTTGGCCAGCAGCCCGTTGGTTTTATCAATCCGGCGATTTACGCGATTGGAAAGGGCTCGTCTTACAGCAGTTGTTTTCACGACACGACGGCGGGAAATAATTTCAGCGGCAGCAGCCCGTCGAAATTTGCGGCAACGACGGGATTTGATCTTTGCGCCGGGTGGGGGACGCCGATTGCGAGCGGGTTGCTGACGGCGCTCGTGCCGACAAGCGGCGGGACGAAGCTGACGATTCAAACGCAGCCGTCATCGACTGCAACTGCCGGAATTGCTTTTGGGACCCAGCCGGTGATTCGAATTGAAGATAATAACGGCAATCTGCAAACGAACGATAACGCGACGGTGGTGGTGGCGAGTCGTTCGGCGGGCGCGGGAACGTTGCAAGGGGCGACGAGCATGATGGCGGTCGGTGGCGTGGTTACATTCACGAATCTGTCGCATCAATATGCCAACAATATTACGATCGCGTTTAATGGCGGGATATTGACCGGGACAACATCGAGCGTCGTGGCGGTCAGCGCGGGTCCGTTCACCCAATTGCAAACGCTTGTGCCGGGTCAAACGGCAACTCCGAGCGTCAGCCCCGGGCGCACCGGAACGCCGACGGCGCACGTTTCGGGGACGACCTTTAATGTGATGGTGAACGCGGTTGATGCGTTTTGGAATTTGGTCAATAGCGTTACCGACACGGTTCATCTTTCCTCGAGTGATAGTATCGCCATTTTGCCATCCGATG
>JAICXV010000540.1 GCA_025934545.1 Verrucomicrobiia bacterium | reverse complement strand
CAACAACGCCCATGAATTCTCATCGACTTGCCGATTCGCGGCAATGAGCGAAGGCACGCACAATGCCCCAATCGCAGCCGTGGCAGAGGTTTTGAGAAAATTTCGTCGGGAAAGCGGCGGTAAATAAACTGGCATGACGCAAGTTTAACAAATCAACCCCGTCGAACAACGCCAAACCGAGTGACGGGTTTCGCTGACAAATAAATCAGGCGGCAAGGTGTGTTGAGCGCATAGTAGGGCGATTGGATATTATACAGGGCTATGGACGACCTATTGGGACTGAAATTGGAGCCGCACGAGCTGGGTTATGGCCAGATTGTTTTGCGTGCTTTAATTGTCTTTGTCGTCGCCCTCGTCATCGTGCGCCTTGGCGCCAAACGCTTTCTCGGCCGCAAGACCGCTTTCGATTACATACTCGCGTTCGTCCTCGGTTCGATGTTGTCCCGCGCCATCAACGGTTCGGCGCCATTCTTTCAAACACTTTTAGGTGGTTTGGCTTTGGTCGCGTTTCATCGCATGCTCGCGTGGTTGAGCTTTCACTTTCATGGGCTCGGCCGGTTGGTTAAAGGATCCGATGACCTCATCATTGAGAACGGCGAGTTGCGTGAAAACGCCATGCGCAGAAATTATTTTACCCAAGGCGATTTAATGGAAGACCTTCGCCTCAAATCGCATGAATCACCGGCCGACGTAAAGAGCGCGCGCATCGAACGCAGCGGCGATTTGAGCGTGGTCCCGTTTGAAAAATCGACAAAGCCACAACCGACGGACACTGACAAACTCAAATGATTGTGCTCTGCTGAAGCACAACGATGTCGACTCCGGCAACCGCAAAACAACTAATCGAAGCGGCGCAACAATTGCGCGATAACGCAGGCCGACTGCGCTTTGGCCCGCCCGTCGCACATATTTATAATCCGCTCGAATACGCCTGGGAATTGCACGAGCAATATTTGCGACGATTTGGCGGCGGACCCAAGCGAGTCGTTTTTCTGGGCATGAATCCGGGCCCGTTTGGCATGGTGCAAACCGGCGTGCCATTTGGCGAAATCCGTGCCGTGCGCGAATGGATGAAACTGGATGGAAAAATTATTCCACCGGAAAAGCAACACCCGAAAACGCGCGTGCTCGGTTTTGAATGTGCCCGCTCAGAAGTCAGTGGTCGCAGGTTGTGGGGATTGTTCGAAGAAAAATTCGGTGCTCCTGAACGTTTTTTCAAAGAACATTTTGTCGCGAATTATTGCCCGCTCGCATTTCTCGAAGAAGGCGGCGCTAATTACGCACCGGAAAGATTTAACAAAGTTGCTCTCGAACGCCTATATCGGGTCTGCGACGTCCATCTGAAACAAATCCTGCAAGTGCTCGACCCACAATGGGTCATTGGCGTTGGCGCGTTCGCCGCAGGTCGCGCGCGCGCCGTTGCGCCGGAACGCAAAATTGGCCAAATCCTTCACCCGAGCCCCGCCTGCCCTGCGTCGAACCGCGATTGGCCGGGGACCGTCACCGGCCAACTTCGCGCGCTCGGCGTTTGGAAGTAGTATTGTTTTCGCGGCCCGTTCATCCATATTACGCGCGACATGAAATATAAGATTTCAAAACGCGCCGCCGCCCTGACGCCATCGATTACACTGGCAATCGATGCCAAGGCCAAGCAGATGAAAGCCGATGGAATCGACGTCGTCGGTTTCGGCGCTGGCGAACCTGATTTTGCAACACCCAAACACATTTGCGACGCCGCGATCAAAGCGATCAACGACGGATTCACCAAATACACTCCGAGCAGCGGCATTCCCGAATTGCGCCAGGCCGTCGCCGACAAATTCAAGAAAGACAACGGCCTGACCTACAAACCGTCGCAAATCATTATCAACTGCGGCGGCAAACATTCCTGCGCGAACGTCATCGCAACGACTTGCGAGGCGGGCGACGAAGTTATTATTCCTGCGCCATATTGGTTGAGCTACCCGGAAATGGTGCGGCTGGCCGAAGCCACACCCGTCATCATTGAAACGACCGACAAAACGGAATTCAAAGTAACGCCAGAGCAATTGCGCGCCGCCATTACGCCGCGCACGCGTTTGTTTGTTCTGAACTCACCAAGCAATCCAACGGGATCGCTTTATACCCGCGATGAAATCAAAGCCCTCGGCGACATTTGCGTCGAGAAAGGCGTGCTCATCATGAGCGATGAAATTTATGAGAAACTCGTTTACGACGGTGCAACGCACACGAGTGTCGCGAGTTTTTCGCAAGCGCATTACGACCACACCATTATCGTCCATGGTTTGGCAAAAGCCTATTCGATGACCGGTTGGCGTATCGGAATGATCGCCGCGCCCGAACCGATCGCAAAAGCGATCGATGCCGTCCAGAGCCACAGCACGAGCAATCCAACGTCGTTCGCCCAAAAAGGCGCCGTCGCCGCGCTAACAGGTCCGCAAGATCACCTAAACGGTTGGCTCGAAGAATTCGCGCGTCGCCGTGCTTATGCCCACAAACGGTTCAACAGCATTCCGGGCATCTCCTGTGTCAACGCCAAGGGCGCATTTTATCTGTTTCCAAACATTTCGAAGCTCGGCCTTAAGTCCATGGACTTTTCCGCGAAGCTGCTCGAGAAGGAAAACGTCGCGGTCGTTCCGGGTGTTGCCTTTGGAGCCGATGATTACATTCGTATCAGCTATGCAACGAGCATGGCCAATCTCGAGAAAGGTTTGGACCGTATCGAAAAATTCGCGAAGACCGTCGCGAAATAAAAGACGATGAGCTTCCTGCGCTTCCAAAACATCACGAAGCGCTTTCCGGGCGTGCTGGCGCTCGACGACGTCAGCTTTGAAGTCGAGCGCGGCAGTTGTCACGCGCTCATCGGCGAAAATGGCGCGGGTAAAAGCACGATTGGAAAAATTCTCGCTGGTGTCTACACCGCAGACGCGGGCGCAATTTTTTTGGACGGGAATCAGATTTATCCCACCACACCCATGCTCGCACGCGAATTGGGAATCGCGATGGTCCATCAGGAGTTGGCGTTTTGCCCGAATCTGACCGTTGCAGAAAATCTCTGCCTCGGCGCATT
>JAICXV010000156.1 GCA_025934545.1 Verrucomicrobiia bacterium | reverse complement strand
GTGTTACGACTGACGGTGGCGGGTAGGGCGAGGCTCCTGCCGAGCCTTTCGCGAATCTAACACTGGATTTGAAAAAGGCTCGGCAGGAGCCTCGCCCTACCTAAAAATTTGGCCAACTTGCACTTTGGCTAACTTGCTAATCGCGCCAGCCGACTAGAATAAACTGTTCACCATTGTGCCGATGACGCTGAGCGGGCCAGTGTCTTCGAGGCTTTCGGTGGCTTTGTCGAGTTTCTGCAGGGAAAGTTTTACGTTTTTCAACAGGCTCTCGTCGTTCACGAGTTTGCCGACGGAACCCTGACCGTGGTTAATTTTTTCAAGAATCTGATGGAGGTTGGTCAGTGAGCCCTCGGCTTCACGATACACTTTGTCGTCTTTGATGAACTTTCCGACGGTGCCTTCGCCGCGGTTGACGGTCGCGACAACTTCGTTGGCGTTGGTCAGCAACAAACGCGCTTGTTTAAGCGCGTCCTGAACGTCAGCAGCGGTGTTTTGGAAGTTGCTGACGGTATTGAGAGCGGTGTTGTAGAGCGCTTCATCGTTGATCAACTTTCCAACCGTTCCATCGCCACGGGCAATTTTGTCCGAAACAGTTTTCATGTTGCCGATGGTGGCCGTTAACGCCGCGTCGTTGTGTTTGACGAAGTCGGTGAGCGGTCCTATGAGTTTTTCGATGCTCTCGCCGCTGAAACTCTTGGTGAGGTTTTGGACGCCGGTGGCAACGTCATCCAGTTTATTCATCAGCGCACTGAGGTCGGCTTGTTCCTGGGTTTGGATGGTCTGGCCGTCACCCAAGGGAGCGCCGGCGGACGTGCCGAAATCAATCGCAACACAGTTTTGTCCGAGCAATCCGGTGAATTTGATGGTCGCTTTGCTGTCGGTTTTCACCTGGCCTTTTTTCTCGAGGTCCTTGTTCAGGTTCAGCGTGACCATGACCTGGTCGTTGGTGAGTTGAATGCTGGAAACATTGCCGACGCGCACGCCGGCCATTCGCACTTCGGCGCCAGGTTTGAGCTCCTGCGCGTTTTTGAAATAGGCGTGGAGTTTGTAGCCCTGTTTGAAGAAGGCGAACCCTCCCACGGACTCGAGAATGATCAGGATGACAACCAGCGCAAATGCGACAAATACGCCGATGCGTGTTTCGAGTGATTCTTTCATGGCTTTGGCTTTCGTTAAGGATTGGTTAATTCAGCATGAATAAATTTTTGGATCATCGGATCGCGCGAGTGTTTTACTTCGTCCGGTGTTCCAATAAATTGGATTTGCCCTTCGTTGATCATGGCGATGCGATCTGCGATGGCGAACGCGAGGTCGCGATCGTGCGTGACGACGATGATCGTTGGATGCAACCGGTCGCGCATTTGGATGATTTGTTCGCCAATGTTAACGGACATGAGCGGGTCGAGCTCGGACGTCGGTTCATCAAACAGAACCAGTTGCGGATCGACGACGAGGGCGCGCGCGATAGCAACGCGCTTTTGCATGCCGCCGGACAGTTCGGCCGGCGAGCGTTCTTCCAAACCTTTTAGGCCAACGGCTTCGAGCTTTTCGGCAACGATGCGCGAAATTTCTTCCGGTTCTTTGAGCCGATGTTCGGTTAAATAAAGGCCGACGTTCTCGCCGACGCTGAGAGATTTTAGCAAAGCGCCGGATTGAAAAACCATCGCGACGCGATAGTGACTCAGCACCTCGGAACCGTGAACAGATTGGTCGGCAATGAGTATTTCACCGGAATCAGGCTCTTCCAGCCCAATGATGTGTTTCAACAGGACGCTTTTTCCGCTGCCGCTGGGGCCCATGATGACAAACGTTTCCCCGGGCTTCACGTCGAACGAAATGCCTTTCAGCACTTCGTTCCCGTTGAAGCTCCTGTGCAAATCGCGCACAGCGACGCCAACATTTCCGTTGTTCTGTGGAGACGCGCTCATCTATTGAAAATAAATCAGGAATCGGGTCACAAAATAATCGAGGATCAGGATCATGACGATGGAGTTAACCACCGCTTTAGTGACGCTCCGGCCGATTCCTCGCGGGCCGCCAATCGTGACGAGCCCTTGATGACACGAGATCAATCCGATCGCTACCGCAAAAACAAAGGCTTTCACGAGCCCGTGAACCACGTCTGACACAGCGATGCCTTCGCGCAGGTCGTGAAAAAAAGTTTCGACCGAAACCGAGATGCTGGCGTTGAACGTCGAAACCAATGCGCCACCCAGCCAGCCGACGGGGATGGCAAAAATAACCAGCGCCGGCAGCGCAATGACCATGGCGATCATGCGGGGCATGACCAGATAGTTGACGGGACTGATGTTCATCGTGCGCAACGCATCAATTTCCTGGTAAACGCGCATGGAACCAATTTCGGCGGCCATGGCGGAACCGATACGTCCGGCGATCAAGATGGCCATCATCACGGGGCCCAATTCTTTGCACATGGACAAACCGATCATCCGCCCGAGCACGCCGGAAAGGCCGCGTTCAACGAGTGTCGGGCCAGTTTCCAACGCGAGTTCGCCGCCGATAAACAGCGCTAGGATGCAGACCATCAATAGACTCGCGTTGCCGATTTCGAAAAGCTGGTCGTAGACCTTTTTGCGCTCAACCCATGCATTCGGAACCGCTTTAAGCGTCCGCCAGAACAGAAGCATGATTTGGCCGATGTTTTTGTAAAACATACAAACTCGAAGTTAAAACTTAGGAGATACCGGCTCGAATGTCATCTTTCGCGTTCGTGTTTCTTTGCCGCACCGAGATGAATATAAAACAGGCGCGTGCTGCGGCCTTCCAGCCCGGATTCATGCTGATACAACCCAAACAGAAATGAAACCTTCTTCGTAACAACCATCTGTTTGCTCGTGTCGTCAGGGCGTGGTTTCTGTTGCACTTCGCGGCGATAGAGGTTCCAGAGCAATGATTGAGTTTTCACCCCGGTCTTTGGATTCTCCTGCGCGCGCCAAAATGAGTAGACCGGCGCATATTCGCGCACGACGCTGGTGTTGTTCGGCAACCACGGTTCAACAATGGACATTACCTGCAAATAGCTGCGTCCCTCCATATCGCGGCGGTAGGTGTAAAACGGCCAGAAATCGACGCGATGATAGTGTTCGCCGGTTTGGGTGTTTTTCTCTTTGATGTCCGAATAGAGAAAATACATCACACGCGTCCTGTCGCGTTCGAGCGGATCGGATTTGAGCACGTTCTTTTTCCAAAGAATCCAGCCATACCAATGGCTCTCCAAACCATTGGTGCTGGTGGCGTGGCTATACAGCGGCCAGACGCGCCGGATCGTTTTGCTGCCGTCGGCATGAACGTACAACGGCCAGAACCAATCGCTCTCATGAAATCCAGCGGCGCGGTCGTCGGTGAGGGTGTGACCAAATGGCCAGCCCCATGACGTTGAATCGCGCTTCGGCGAGTGTGACCGGTTATAAAACGGAACAAACGTAACGCGGTCTTCCGGATCGTCCGTGCCGATGCCGAGATGGTCGCGGAAGTAAAACGGCCAGAGCACAAATTTGTGATCGAATCCGCCGATCTTCTCAACTTCATCGACGGCATTAGTGTGATAAGTGAGGCCTTTCACATCGTGGCCGTAGAGAGGCCAAACCTGCCACCCATGCATGTTGTCACCATGACGAATATCGAAAACCGGATAGACATAATTAATGGTAACAACATCTTTTTTTCGCGTTTTGGAATAAAGCGGGAAAAGCACGAATCGGATATCATCGCGAAACAGGCGATTCACTAAATGTCCATAAATCGGCACAACCGCCGTGTAATTGAGCTTCGGGTCGGGCGACCGTTGTTGGAAATAAATTGGAAAAATGGTGAAGCGCTTTTTTGGCACCTCATCTTGGGTCGGCCCGCCGGCAAAGCTGAACAATTGAAAAAGTTGCCAGCGATAGTTTTTGCCATACCAGCGGATCGTCAGGAACGGATACACGTAATCCGATTCGCTCGCTTCGACCGTCGGGTCGCTCCAATTCGCGTAAAACGGTGGCAGCGCCCACGTCTTTTCGGTGTCGACTTGTTGCGTGTAAAAAAACGGTCCGCCGGCTTCCGTCCGCCAGCCGTCCTCAAGCGTGAGGTGAAAGTGCGAATAGGCGGGTCCTTCGATCACTTCCTGGTCGTTGGCCGCGCGTGCAGAAATGACAACGGAGGCGCAAAGCAGAACTGTTGAGATTTTAAACACGGCGGATTTTCGATATTCGTTGACTGGCGAATACTAAGTTGGTTGCCGTTTGCGTCAAGAACTTGACGCTCAGGGTAATTGGAAATCTATCAGGATGCGAAATACTGCGTGTTTTGGCGGTTTTTTCTTCTTAAATGCTGCTACTTAATTTTTAATCGTTTTCAATGCGCGAAACGTTGCGAGCCTGGGCTGAAGCGATCGAAACGATCGTGCTTGAGGTCATCTTCGAACAACGGCGCGATAAAAAAGCCGCCGTCATTCGCACCTGCCTGCATGTGCTTTCAAAGGGCTACACCGGGATCATCAAGTTGCGCCGCTTTCTTTACGACATGCGCCTGCTGCGCGATTCCACTTTGGGCATTCAAGTGATCGCTATTGGCAACGTGACCGTCGGAGGCACGGGAAAAACTCCTGTGGTCGAAAAATTCGCGCGCGAGTTGAAAAACCAGGGACGAACCGTCGCCATTCTTTCGCGCGGTTATCGTTCGAAACCACCGCCGTTGCCGAAACGGTTCCTCAATACCATTTTGTTCCGTTCCGACAGCACGCCGCCGCGCGTGGTCTCTGATGGCAAATCGCTCCTGTTGGACTCCGAAACTGCGGGCGATGAACCCTACATGCTCGCGTCGAATCTAAAAGACGTGGTCGTGCTGGTAGATAAGAACCGCGTGAAAAGCGGGCGCTACGCCATCGAAAATTTTGGTTGTGACACGTTGCTCCTCGATGACGGGTTTCAATATTGGAAATTGGCCGGTCGCCGCCACGACGTTGTCTTGATCGATTGCCAGCAACCATTCGGCAATGAACATCTGCTGCCACGCGGCACGTTGCGTGAGCCGCTCTCGCACCTGGCGCGTGCGACCACCATTTTTATTACAAAAAGCGACGGCAACACCACCGATTTGCGCAAGCGCATCTCCGGATACAACTCTAATGCGGGCGTCATTGAGTGTGTCCACCACCCGCTCTATTTCGAAGACGTGTTCACCGGCGAACGGCACGGGCTGGAATACATTAAAGGCAAACGCATCGCCTCTTTAAGTGGGATCGCGCAACCGGAAAGCTTTGAGCAGAGCCTGCTCAAAGGCGGGGCCGAATTGGTTTACTCAAAACGTTTCGCAGACCACCATCGTTTCACGCAGCAGGAAATTCTTAACGTCATTAATCGCAGCAAAAAGCGCCAGGCCGAAGCGATCATCACTACGCAAAAAGATGCCGTGCGTTTTCCGAAAATTGATCGGCGCGACATTCCCATTCTGTTCATGCGCGTGGAAATTAAAATCATCAACGGCGCGGAAGATTTCCAGGATTGCGTGCGCAAAATTTGTTTTCGCTAATCGACGGTCGTCGCTGCCGCTTCTTTCGCGCAGTCCAGAAACTTTGCCGATGCCAGCGACAAAGGTTTCTTCTCATAAAACGCGCCTACCACAATCGGCGGCAACGCAGGCGTGAACGGAATAAATTTCAATCGCCATGCGGCGGTGCATTTAAGGGAGTTGGTCACGATCGATACCCCGACGCCTGCTTCAACTGCGGCGATCAAACTGTTGACGCTGTCGTGCTCTTCGATGATCAGGGGTTTTTTCTTTAAGCGTGTGAAAAAGCCAGTGAGCATTTTGTAGGCTTCCGGATACTCGCTGCGGCTGTAGGTGACCAGAGGCTCGCGCGCAACTTCGGCGAGTGTGACGGCTCGTTTCTTCGCCAACGGATGGTTGGGAGAAACGGCGAGAAGCATCGTGTCGCGAAGTAATTCGGCAAAATTAAATTCGCGCAACAACCGCATATCCGCGCGCACTGTTAAAGCCAACTGCACCCTGCCGCCACGCAACGCGCCGATCATTTCACCGGTGGAACAATCGTGCAATTTCACCCGCACTTTTGGCATCGCC
>JAICXV010000717.1 GCA_025934545.1 Verrucomicrobiia bacterium | reverse complement strand
TAAAACTTTGCACTGCGGCAGTCTTCTGCCGCTTTCCCATTCCGCGGCGTTGGCTCAAGGTTACCTCGTTCTTTTTGCAGCCGTTGTTCGCCTTTACTTCTCACATCCCGCTACTTAATTCTTAACTTTTGTGAAAACGATTCTCACGTTCGTCGACGACATCTACGAAGACCTGGAACTGTGGTATCCCCTGCTCCGCCTTCAGGAAGCCGGCTTCGAAACCAAAATCGCCGCGCTCGAACTCAAAACCTACACCGGTAAACACGGCTACCCGGCCAAAAGCGATCTCCTCCTGAAAAATGCCAACAGCCATGACTTCGCCGGCCTCCTCATTCCCGGCGGTTTCATGCCGGACAAACTCCGTCGCGACGAAAAAGTCCTGTCGCTGACCCGCGAGTTTCATCAGCAAGGCAAACTCGTCGCCTTCATCTGTCACGGCGGTTGGATTCCTATTTCGGCGAAAATTTTAAAAGGCAAACGCGCCACTGGTTCCCTCGGCATCAAAGACGACCTCGAAAACGCCGGCGCAATTTGGGTCAACGAACCCGTTGTCATCGACGGCAACCTCATCAGCAGCCGCACTCCGCGCGACCTCGCGCCGTTCGCAAAAGCCATGGTCGATCTCCTCCAGAAATAATCCTTCGCAGCGCGCCATCGAAGTCGCGCTTGTCAGTAATTGCGAAGGACCGCAAATGTTGTTACCCTCGAGGCAATGACTCGAACGCTGAGGATGCTCGTTTTGACTTCAATTGCTTTTTGCGGCTTATGCATAACTTCGGCGCGTGCCCAAAGCAGTTCATTCACATATCAAGGGCGATTGAACGACCATGGTGGTGCAACAAGCGGCACTTACGATTTGACCTTCACTCTTTATGACTCAACGAACACCCCCGGAAATCTTCTCGCCGCGCCTCTGACCAACGCGGCGGTGCTCGTAAGCAACGGACTTTTCACAACGACGTTGGACTTCGGCAGCGCGCCGTTCAATGGCGCCCCGTGCTGGCTCGAAATTGGTGTACGGACCAATGGAAATAATCCGTTGACGACATTGACCCCGCGACAGCAACTAACCGCGTTACCGAACGCCATATTCGCGAGTCGGGCTGGCACTGCCAACAGTGCCGGCAGCGCACCTCCCGTCGCCGGTTCGCAGTATTACATCCAAAATCAAAACGGTTCTGCGCAGCCGGCTAATGCGTGGATTAGTGGAACAGCGAGAGCTGGAAGTTTTGCTGGCGATGGCAGCGGTTTGACGGGTATCCCACCTGCGGCATCTTCGGCCCCTGCTTCTCCAAACGTGGGACAGATGTATTTCGACACGACGCTCAATAAACTGCGCTATTACGACGGCGCTTCGTGGCAAACAATTGTTCCAAATGCCGCACGAGTCTACCGAGCCAACGCAGGCTTCATCTACTGCCAGGGAGGTTTTGTTACGGCTCCTTACAACGGCGGCGTCCGACCGGCGTCGGTC
This sequence comes from Verrucomicrobiia bacterium, assembly GCA_025934545.1. GTDB lineage: Bacteria > Verrucomicrobiota > Verrucomicrobiia > Limisphaerales > Palsa-1400 > JAICXV01. The sequence continues at coordinate 557 of JAICXV010000717.1, read as the reverse complement.
ACGGTTTGGTATTCATTCAACGGGGCCGATTGGCTTTACGGCGTGGGCAATACGAACTTCGCCATCGGTGTTTCTTCCGACTTGAATAACGTGACCGTGACCAACATGAGCACGTCTTGTTTGCGGATGGAAGTCGATGTGGTTTATTGACCCGAATCACCCGCCAGCACCACGTCCGCCTGCAATATAGTCTTGCCGTTTACCGATGCCGTTCCTGTCGCTTGCATGACGTTCGATAACTGTCCGGTCATCGTCACCGTCAGTTCGATCGTTTCGGAAGGCATCGCGGTGCCGGAAATCTTTGCATTGCGAACCGCCGCCAGTTTCAGATTCGCCAAAGGTTTCTCGAGCCCCGCCTGGCCCACACAACCAGCAAGTTGCGCGACCGCTTCGATCAATAACACGCCGGGCATTATTGGATTACCTGGAAAATGTCCGCGCAGGAACGGCTCGTCTCCGCGCACTTTGTAAACGGCCTTCCCGCTTTTTCCCGGCTCCATTTCGACAATGCGATCAATAAACCGGAATTCCGGTCCGTGCGGCAGGTCGATGTTATG
>JAICXV010000401.1 GCA_025934545.1 Verrucomicrobiia bacterium | reverse complement strand
CAGGCCAAGCTTCATCGCCTCTGGGCCGACGAACTGCACATCTATCCGCACGGCCGGGTAGCGATCGCGAAAAGTTTGCAACACCCACGGTAAAATTGGTGACATCGACGGCATCGCGCCCAATCGAAGATTGCCATTCAGGTCATTCTTCATGACGGCAATTTCTTTGCGCATGGCGTCGCAATAGGCGAGAACTCCGCGTGACCAATTGGCGACGCGCTCGCCCTCTGCCGTCAGACCGTGAAAGCGCTGACCACGGCCACGCAAAAAAATTGGAACGCCGAGCTCTAGTTCAAGTTGCTTGATGCCGCTCGAAAGCGACGGCTGACTGACATTGCACCGCTGCGCCGCGCGGCCAAAATGCCGCTCCTCGGCGACCGCAACTAAATATCGAAACTGCCTGATAAACATGTCCGAATACCAAACAGCGCCACGTTGCCTAGCATTGTAATAGATCGTACCTAAATAGGCGACGCTTAAGAATCGCCCAAACAAAATCGACAGCATTTTAGGTGCAATGCGGGGCTAAGCTCTCCACACGCAGGGCGTTAAAATAGCGAACGAGGGATAATGACGGTTGCGCTCATCGGAACTGCGACGCTCGGAGTGATTTCCGGCCTGATGATTGGCTGCATAGGCGTTGGCGGGGTCATCTTGGTCCCGGCACTGGTTTTTCTTTTTGGCATTCAGATCAAGGTGGCAATCCCTGCGGCGATGCTTGCGTACATCGTCTCCGGACTGGTCGCCAGCTTTGTCTTCGCTCAAAACAAGTCGATTCAGTGGGATTTGGCGGGTTGGCTCTGCACCGGCGCCACCCCGACGGCTTTTGCCGGTGCCTGGGCGGTGACCCTCATTGAACCACGTATTCTCGAACTCGGACTAGGATTGCTTACGTTTCTGTCCGGCCTGAATTCGTTACTCTTGCGACAAGGCATCAAAGAGGCTGACGAACGCAATGTATCGCAAATCAGTCTGGCGGCTATTGGAGCTGGGACGGGCTTTCTTTCGTCAGTCACGGGTACCGGCGGGCCCTTGGTCTTGGTCCCCATTCTGATAGCGATGAAAGTACCTGTGCTTACCGCCGTAGGGCTAAGCCAAGTCATACAACTGCCCGTGGCCGTTGCTGCGACTCTTGGCAACATTCTGTACGGAGAGCTGGATTATCTGCTGGCAGGCACGCTTGCGGCCTCCCTGACTGTGGGCTCGTGGTGCGGTGCAAAATTGGCGCATACACTTCCCCGAGAAATGTTGCGTCGTATCGTGGCGGTGGTCCTCGTTTTTGTAGGTCTGTTTATATTCGGCAACATCGCTTTAACGATGCTTCGATGATCGACTATGGCGTTCGTGCGATCCAATCTGCGAAATGACTTCGGGGACCCCATCGGCGAAGCGCGGTCCTGCCGTCGAGAAAGTGCGCTATTCGATTTTTCGTTTCTGGAGTGTGCACGGCTGCAAGGCCCGGATGCCCTCGGCATCGTGGAAAATTTTGTGCGACGTCCCTTGGCTTCGTTGGCGTCAGGCGCCATCGCTTACGCCGTGCGTACAGACCCTCTCGGGATGGCACTAGCCGACCTGACGGTGTGGCGGACTGCAGCCGATACATTTGAAATCATGAGCGGACGGCGGGAAGATATTGCCGATCTCATGGCATGCGCCTCGGCGAGGGTGGAGATCGTAGAAGTGACGGAAGACCGTGCTGTTTTCGCGGTTCAGGGGCCAGGCGCGCTCGCGGTGTTAGGGAAGATCGGCTGCGACGAGGTTGTCGCTGGCCTCTCGTATTTTCGTTTCGCGCAGGTAAAGCTTTCCGGTGTCCCCTGTGTGATAGGACGACTGGGTTATACGGGCGAGGCCGGTTTCGAAATTCTTGTTCCGCACAGTGAATCGCACCGGATATGGAGTCAGCTCGCTCGTTATTCGAAGCCAGCCGGCTTTGTCGCGATGGATACTTTGCGAATTGAGGCGGGCTTTGTGCTGTTTGCCAATGAATTCAAGCTGTCCGTGTCTCCAGCCGAGGTTGGGCTTCAGCAGTTTCGTGCCGACCAAATTGTAAAAAAATCTCTCGAACTTGTCTCGTTTCAGGCTGAAGCCGCTCACTTGTCGTTACCCTGGGCGGGGCCTGCTTCGCTCGAGCGTCCCGAGGAACCGGGCGTTATCGCCATCACATCGGCCTGCAACAGTGTTATTGCGAACCGGATCCTTGGGCTTGGCTTTGTCGCCATGTCGACTGCTGACAATGCGTTGCTGCACGACCCGTCGGGCAAATTCCGAGAGATCCGGCGAGTCCCACGTCCGTTTTACGACCATCTAAAGGGGCGCCCACGACAGCCGTGGTCGTAACGATAGCTTCTTAAAGCGCTCATAGCCGACAGCGAATATAAGATAGCCTGCGCATATTTGACTACCCGTGCTCCTAAGCGCCCCATTTCGATGCCAACAGAGAATGGGGACGGGCGTTCGCGACTTTCAAGCCCCATTTAGTCAATCGGTTAATGAGAGGAGCACGAAATGGCCGACGCGCCAGCGAGAAAAAAAGTCACCATCCCGATGCTGATGTCGAAAATGAAGAAGGGAGAACCGATCACACAGCTCGCGGCTTACGACTACCGCACTGCCGTAATCTCAGACCGGCTTGGCATGGACATTCTTTGCGTGTCCGACACTGGCGGCATGATTTTATTTGGACATAAAAGCACTGTCTCAGTCAGCTTCGACGAAGTGATGATGATGGCAAAGGCAATTGATCGTGGGTCAAAATTCGGCCTGCGCATGATCGATATGCCCTACTGGAGCTTTCACGTCTCGAAAGAGCAGGCCGTAGAGAATGCCGGCCGTTTCGTGCACGAGGCTAACGCCGAGGTGATGAAATGCGAGGGTAGCAGGCACCACGCGCCGAATATTGAAGCTATCGTCCGCGCGGGCATTCCGGTTCAAGGTCACATCGGCATTACGCCAATGCGAATGCCGCAGCTCGGCGGCTTTGTCGCGCAGGGCAAGACAGCCAAGCGGGCCAGGGAAATGGTCGACGACGCCAAGGCAATGGTTGACGCGGGCTGTTTCTCGATCTTGTGCGAGGTTACAACGTCGGAAGTCGCCGAGTACTTGGCGGAGACTTTACCTGTCCCGGTGATCAGTCTTGGAGCGGGCAATCGCGCGCATGGCGTGCATATCATATCTTCCGATCTCTTTCACTTGTGGGAAGAGCATGTACCGCGACATTCACGTATCTACACCGACCTAATTCCGATTATGGAAGACGTAATTTCGCGCTACATGAAGGATGTCGTCAATCGCGCATATCCTGCGGAAAAGGAGACGGTCTTCATGGCGCCAGAAGAGGCCTTGAGCTTCGCGAAAGAAATGAAATGGGACCGCAAAGTTGACGAGTTGCGCTCAACACAAAAGAAATCGGCGTGAAAACTTTGCGCTAAGTGAAGCGGCCTTTGTAAGACCTCGGCGAGCGGAACTCATCATTGCAATTATGGTGTGGCACATCCGCTCGCCGCAATCTGTCTTTCGGGCCCTGATCAGCCCTAACGATTTTTACCGATGAAATATTGTCCAGCCTCGCTTCGCGATATCCGATGCGAGACGAGTGGATGTCTGGCTGCTTATCTGGTGTAAGGTGTCACCGGGCCGGCATGCGGTCACGATGGGCATGAAAACCAGCCGCATTGCCGGTTTTTCTGCGCACTGACCCGCTCGCCGCAAGTTCAACGCGGGTAGAAAGCTTGCAGATCTATCTTCCCATAGCCGAGTTGCCCGTGAACGTCTTTCTTGTGTTGGGGATGGGCTTTGCGGTCGGCTATATCTCGGGTTTGTTCGGCATCGGCGGTGGCTTTCTGATGACGCCGCTGCTCAT
>JAICXV010000447.1 GCA_025934545.1 Verrucomicrobiia bacterium | reverse complement strand
GTCAGAGGGTTTTGGCTCGAAGGTGAATTGCGAAATGTCGACTCCGTGTGGGACGATCGCGGTTGGATGCAGCTTTGGATGTGTGCTCCATTGATGGCGCGAAATTGCGCTGACTTTTCCGTCGGGGTACATCGACCAAAGGCGGGCAATGTTTTCGTCCGGCACAATATGCAACGTGTGCACCATGGGTGATTTTGCGAAGGGCGTCAGGGGCAAGCCCCAGAGATAGGCATGGCTGTGGAGCACGTCGAACCGTCCGGATTGTTCGACGGCGCGGCACATATTTAGCCATTCGCAAAGTTGCCAATCATCGAATGAATTTGGTTCGCCGTATTGACCGGGAAGAGTTTCAACGAATTCGCCATCAACTATCGATCCGCCAGCGCCGAACACGGTAACTTCGTGGCCAAGTTTGGCCAGTTCGCGCGTCAGGAGCCATATTAAAGCTTCCACGCTGCCGAAAGCATCTTCGCGCACCGGGCTGGCGAGCGTGGAGATTTGGGCGATGCGCATGGCGAATTGTTAATCGAGGGCGTCTTCCAGTAAAGCGGGCAAAACTTTGCCGGTCGCGAAATGATCTTCGGCGAGTTGGCGCGCGGCGCGGCAGTGGCGTTGGTAATTGGAATTGATTTTTTCGACGCCGGCGATCGCGCCGTCGAGATCGCGGAACGTCAGCATGCCTTCGCCAAGCGGTATGTGGGATTCGATGCCAGTGTCTTGCACGAGCACGGGTTTGCCGGAGGCGAGATAGCAAACGCTGCGGTCGCTGAACCAGCCGCTGCGCATTTGCACATAGCCATGTTTGGCAACACCGAATTCGGCGCGCGATTGTTGGATGAACTCGCGATAAGATGAAATTGTCTGTGTGACAATTTCGCCGGAGATGCTTTCCCAGCCATGTTCGGACGGGATCAACGGGCCGTTGATGGCGACGCGGAATTTTTGGTTCGTGCGTTTCGGTAGTGAAAAGAATTTTGGGAATTCCAAATTTTTCTGACCGTACTTGGCGCCTTTGTATTCGGAGTTATCGAAGCCATGGTCCCAACGCAGGACTGACGTGAAATGGGTGGCCTCGCCGGTTGTCATTGGCCATTGAGAAAGCGCGACCGGCGGCAATGTTTTGATCCAGTTCCAGCCATTGGTCGGAATCGTTGAGTCCGGCGCGCCGATATTTTGACCAATGGTGAACAGGCGGTCGCAGCGCCTGATGCCTTCTGCCAAACCTTTGTCGCCAGCGGCGATGTTCATCTGAGTGAAGCCCGGATCGACATCAATGAAAATGCTCCGGCGCGGCAAGCTGTATTCTTTTCGCCAAACCCAAAGCGGAATCGCGCGGATGATCATCAGGTCGGCTTTGGCGCAGCGCGCGGCAAAATCTTCAAGTGACATGCCGGCATGTTGATCGCCACCGCGATAGTGCCACTGGTTGCCGAAGCCGAACGGTTCGAGGCAGCGATGCACGTAGGCGGAGGGGTATTTAATGTCATCGACCCATTCTTCCTTTTCCCAATTGTAAGACATCGCTTCTTCGCCGCTGTCTTCGAGGTAAATGACGTCATGGCCGAGTTCGCGCAGGCCGATCAAATATTGCAGGCTTGCCCATGCCTGGCCGCCGAGACCGGATTGTCCGATCGTGCCTGAGAAGATGATTGTCATTCGCGGCCCCCTTTCGTCCTGCCGAGATCGGCGAAGGAACAAAGTTCAATTCTCCTTCGTGCCAATGCTGCGCTTATTTGCGGGTCGCACAAAACTTGCATCTCCTGCTTGCGTTCAAGGCGATAAACCGAATCGAGATTTTCATCGTCACCGGGATGGCATCCCATTTCCGTGACGCCGACCGGCAATGAATCAAGAATGTTAAGGAAGGCCGCGGCGGTAATTCCTTCTGGATACGGCTCGCCTTCTCCCGTTTGACCGTAAAACGCGCCGCAATGTTGCACCTGCGGATCGAAGCTGCGCAACGGGACGCCTAAATCGAGCGCGACTTGCGACAAGATGGAACGCACGGGTTCATCGCGATGGACATGTTGATGTGAATCGATGTGCGTTGGATCGCGGCCCACCAGAGAACTAAACGCTTCGAGTTGCCGCGTTACTTCGGTTTTCACAGCGTCGGCATCAGTAGTCTTTACAACCTCATATTTGGCGATCCAATTTCCATTTTTGAAAATCCACTCAGCGAGTTCGACGTGTAAGCCGACGCTTATGGTTGAATGGCGTCGTGCGTAGTCCGCGGCTTCGCGCGCGTCGGGCCAGCGTACCATCAGGCTGGCGCTGGTGAGAATACCTTGTTCGTGGCAACGAATGATGCCGGCATTAGTTCCTGCGCTGAGTCCGAAATCATCGGCATTAATAATGAGAACCCGTCGCCCGTTGCTCACAGCCGGGCCTCCTGCATCAATTTGCCGAGAACTTTTTCAGCAGCGAAATATTCAGCGGCAATCTCGCGTGCGGCGCGGCGATGGCCGGAGTAATCGCTTTCGATGGAGTCCACGGCTTTAATGATGTCGTCGATCGTTTCCCACCCGAACAGGCCTTTGCCAACTGGGTAGCAATTGCTGAAGCCGGTTTCTTGCGTCAGCACGGGCCGACCAGCAGCGAGGTAGCAGGCACTGCGATCGCTAAACCAGCCGCTACGCAAACGGATGTTCTGATCTTTGGCGACCGTAAATTCACCGCGGGAACTTTGGATGAAATTGCGATAGGACTCCATATCGCGCGAAACCTGCAACGAATCGATCCAACGCCAGCCGTATTTCGCCAGGAGTTTTTGCACGCTTTTTTCTGGTCCCATGGCGAGGCCAAAATTAGCGGAGCAACGTTGAGGCAAATCGATGATCTTTTTGAACTCGCGATCTTTGGACCAGTAATACGTTTTGCCTTTATAAATGATATCTTTGCCCGTGTTTTTCCAAGTGGCGATCGTTGTATAGGTGTGCGCCTTTTTGCGATTGTCCCAGAACTCCAGAATGACTGGCTGTCGTGTTCGTTTCCATTGGAACATTCCCAGCGGCACTTTGCAGTCGGGCGCGTAAAAATTTTCACCGAAACTAAAATGTGTGTCATGCGCTTTCAGCGTGGCGATGGTGTCTTTGTCGCGATTGAAAACTTTGATTTGTGATGCGACGGGGTCGGTTTCGACATAGATGCGGCGTTTGATGGCGAGATGTTCGTCACGGAGTTCCTGCGCGCCTGTGACGTTGAGGAAGGCGTCGGCTTCACGATAGAGACGAAGCAGTTGCGCCTCGGTCATGCCGTAACATTTGCCGCCAGGGTAATTGCCACGGAAACACCAGCGGTCGCCAAGGCCGTTTGCTTCCAAAGCGGGAACGACTGCGGCGAGATTGCCGGTGGCATCGGGAGAAAGGTCATTCAAACTCGGGTCGTAAATCCAGCGGCCCGAATCTTCGACGTAGTAGACATCGTAACCGAGGCGACGCAAGCCGAGCAGATAGTGCAAGAATTGCCAGGTGACGCCCGCGAGCGGGTACCACATCAAGATACCGAAAACGATGATTTTGCCTTTTGTCGGTTTCTTATTCGGCATGAGCGCGTTTTTCCTCAGCGGTAAGTTCGCGAATGATTCTGGCTGGATTGCCGGCCACGATTGTAAATGGTGGCACATCCT
>JAICXV010000378.1 GCA_025934545.1 Verrucomicrobiia bacterium | reverse complement strand
CGATGCCGAGCCGCACGTTCAAATACGCGCGGCTGAAGCGCTCAAGCGCGTCGACCGAGAACTGTTTAAGTCATCCGCTGCGATTCGCGTTCCTATTCAAATCCTCAAGAATCCCGACGATCAAATTGCGTACCGTGGAGCTGACTTGCTTCAAAAGTGCACCGATCAACCGGATTTGGCCGTGCCCGCGTTGATTGAAGCATTGCGAAATACTAATACACTGGTGGCTTGCGAGGCGGTACACGCTTTGGACAAGTTTACCAATCAAAGTGCGGTTATCCTCACGCCGCTTCGCGAAGCTGCGCAGCGGAAAGACATGGTTGCCGGTTGGGCGCGGAGCGCTGTGAAAAATCTTGAAGCGATTGAAGCGAAACGAAAGTTATGATCGAACTGCGGCAGGTCAAAAAAGTTTTCGGCAATCGTCTTGCCGTTGATGGCCTTGATTTGACCGTGAGGGCAGGGGAGATATTCGGTTTACTCGGTCACAATGGTGCGGGCAAGAGTACAACTATCGGGATGATTCTCGGTCAAGTCTGGCCGACTGCGGGCAAAATCACCGTCGGCGGTTTCGATGCCATTTCCGACCGCGCCAATGCCCTGCGGAAAGTCGGCGCCATTTTCGAATCACCCGTTTTCTACGATTACCTCAGCGGCTGGCGTAATCTCGAAATACTGTCGCATTACACCGCGCCAACCTCGCCAGAACGCATCCGCGAAATCATCGACTGGGTCGGCTTGACCGGTCGCGAACATTCCAAAGTGCGCACCTATTCTCACGGCATGCGCGCGCGACTGGCCCTTGCTCAAGCTTTGTTGCCCAATCCCGAATTGCTCATTCTCGACGAACCCGGCGACGGCCTGGATCCGGAGGGCATTCGTGAGATGCGCCAAACGATTTTGCGACTCCATCGGGAAATGGGACTGACCATTTTGCTTTCGTCACACCTTCTCACTGAAGTCGAGCAACTCTGCACGCGTATCGCGATCATGAATCAGGGCCGTAAAGTTTTCGAAGGCCCTCTGGCGGAAACGCGGCAAGCGCAACGTTGGGTTCGCTTGCGAGTCGGCGACTTTTTACGTGCGGTGAAAATTTTGCGCGATGCGCAACTGATCATCGAAACTCGTGACGATAAGTTTGTCCAACTCGCTCCTGGCGGTGAAACGAATAAAATCGTAGAGCGCCTTGTCGCGTGCGGAGAGCCGGTTTACGAAATCGCCAGCAAAGAACAAACGCTCGAAGATTTCTATCTGGCGATGTCGCGAAGCCAACGCAGTTCCTAGTTATGTTTTACCATCAACTCCGCGCCGAACTTTGGAAGCTGTTCGCCAAAAAGCGAACCTACATTGGCTTTGGCATGTTCCTCGCGGCGCAGGCGTTTATTATATCATGGCTTCGCTTCCGTCCTCGCCACGTTGACGAACTCACTCATCGCCTGGAGACGATGGGATACAACCCCTCGCAATTCATCACCAACATGACGATCAGTATGATCATGATCATGCCCATGGCCATGTTGCTGCTGCCGCTTTATTCGACCCTTATCGGCGGCGACCTCATCGCAAAAGAAGCCGAGGACGGCACGTTGCGCATGATTTTGTCACGGCCGGTTTCGCGCGTGCGATTGCTCGCCATCAAATGGATCACTGGAATTATTTTTTCCGTAATCCTGACCATCGTCCTGGGAGCGTTTGGCGCTGGTTTCGCCAGAATCTTTTTCCCGGGTGGCGGATTCTTTTTCTTCTGGCCGCCTGAAGGATTGTTCTGCGTGTTTGGTGGCAATGACGCGTGGCTGCGATACAGCGCCTCCGTCGGGATGCTGATGATAGACACCATTTCCATGACCGGGTTGGCCTGGATGTTTTCGTGTTTCAACATCAAGCCAGCGGCGGCAACGATCCTTGCGATATCGTTTCTTTTCCTGTTCCGCATTTTGCAGGAGCTCGAATTCTTCAAAGAAATTCAGCCATATTTGATCACGTATCACTTTCGGATCTGGCTGGACGTGTTGCGCGACCCGGTGCCGTGGTGGAAAATCGGTGAGTCGCTGAGCATTTTGCTCGCTTATAACGTGACTTTTTTCGTCGTCGGGACTGCCGCGTTTCAAACGCGCGATATCAAGTCTTAAACTCCTCTTCGACGGCGCGCGGACTTCAGTCCGCTTCAACATCGCATGTTTCCTTGGTCGGAGGTATCAAGCGCCTTCATTGCGTGGAGATGAAGCGGACTAAAGTCCGCGCTCTGGGCCCGCTGCTACGACGAGATTAAGAGCTGGCGCAAAAATCGTCCCGTATGCGAAGTGCGATTCTTTGCGATCGTTTCAGGCGTGCCTTCTGCGACGATGCGACCGCCGGCATCACCGCCTTCGGGACCTAAATCGATGACCCAATCGGCTTCAGCGATCAGTTCTAAATTATGCTCGATGACCAACACGCTGTGTCCGGCGTCGACAAGACGTTGAATGACTTCGACGAGGCGTTTTACGTCGGCCATGTGCAGACCGATCGTCGGCTCTTCCAAAATAAAAAAGGACGAGGTCGCTCTTGGTTTCTTTACCTCGATCAACTCGGGTTGCTTTGAGATCGGCGGTTCGTCGACTTTGCGTTGGGTAAAACCGGTCAGCAAATGGGTCACTAGTTTTAAACGCTGGGCTTCGCCGCCGCTCAAGGTCGGGCTGGTTTGGCCGAGTCGCAAATATTCCAGGCCGGTGTCGCAGAGCGCGTGCAGTGGACGCGCGATTTTTTGGAATGAACCAAAAAATTCCGCCGCTTCTCCAACACTCAAATCCAAAACCTGCGCGATATTTTTGCCGCGATATTCGATATCGAGCGTTTCGCGATTGAAGCGCGTCCCTTGGCAAGTCTCGCAACGCACGTAGGCGGGCGGCATGAAATTCATTTCCAACTTTGTCGTGCCCGCGCCGATGCAGTCCGGACAACGACCTTGCGCGCTGTTGAATGAGAAACGGCTGCTGGTATAGCCGCGCATGCGCGCTTCGGGGACTTGCGCGAATAGATTGCGAATTTCGTCGAAAAAGCCGACGTACGTCGCGGGAATGGAACGCGGCGTGCGTCCGATTGGTGATTGGTCCACTTCGTAAACAGACTTGATGCTTTCGAATCCACTCAGGCGCGCAAGTTCTTGCGGCGCTTTTTGGGCCGCGCGTTCACGAATGGTCGCCGGTTTCTGACCACGCTTTTGTTTGGCTTGCAACGCCGGCAGTAAACAGTTGCGCACGAGCGTACTCTTGCCCGAACCGCTCACGCCCGTGACGACGACAAAACGGTTCAGCGGAATTTCAACCGTGACATCTTTCAAGTTATGCAATTTCGCGTGGTGCAACGTGAGCCGCGGCGTATTCGTTGAAACTTTACGCCGCTCGCCGCGAGCCGGATAGCTCTTGTGCGAACGCAGGCACTTCGCGGTGATCGAGTCGGCATGCTGCATCAATTCCGGCAGCGGCCCGGCCGCGACGATGCGTCCGCCATTGACGCCAGCGCCGGGACCGAGGTCGATCACGTAATCCGCGCGGCGCATCGTTTCTTCGTCGTGTTCGACGACGAGCAGAGAATTGCCGCGTTGCTTCAACATCTCCAACGCACTCAGCAATTTTTCATTATCGCGCGAGTGCAAACCAATCGTCGGCTCGTCGAGCACGTAAAGAACGCCGCTCAAATTCGAACCGAGTTGCGCGGCCAAACGAATGCGCTGGGCTTCGCCGCCGGACAACGTCGTCGCGGCGCGGCCCAGTTGGAGATAACCGAGGCCGACTTCCCGCAAAAATTTCAAACGCTCGCGAATTTCGGGAACGATGTCGCGGGCGATTTCACCTTCGCGCCCGGTTAGCCGGACGGAATTGAAGGCAGCGAAGACGTCGTCGACGGTGGCGTTGGAAAGGTCGACGATTGTCGGCTTCGTGGGAATACCGCTGCGCTTGGCGGGCGCAAAACTTTGCCAGCGAACGGCGCGGGCCATG
>JAICXV010000495.1 GCA_025934545.1 Verrucomicrobiia bacterium | reverse complement strand
GTCCGCAAATCCGGGAATGCCAGGCAAACCGCCGATGGTGGTGACCACCCAATTTGTGCCAACGCGGGTGATTTTGCGGATCGAGTGATTATTGGAGTCTGCGACGAATACGTTTCCGAACGGATCGGCGGCGATGCCGTGAGGATAGTTGAAGCGCGCGTTGTTGTTCATGCCATCGGTCTGGCCGTGAATGGTAGGGCTGCCAACAATCGTCGAGGCGATTGGTCTGTTGTTCGAAAAGGTAACCATTCGAATGGTGTGATTGCCGGAATCGGCAACGAGCAGGTTGGTTTTGCTATAGATCGCGAGACCCCACGGAGAATTGAAGCGCGCAACGCGCGCGTCGCCATCGCTCTTTCCGCTGGTTCCTGCTGATCCCATCAGTGTCGAAACGATGTAATTTGTGCCGCTGACGTTGATCGCGCGGACGGTATTGTTAGTCGGCTCTGTAATAAACAGCTTGCCCGGACCAGCGCTGACGATTCCGACCGGCTGAAAAAATTGCGCTGCGCTGTCCGAGCCGTCGACGCAACCGGCGACACCTGGCGTTCCCGCGACAGTGGTTAAAATGTAATTTGTACCCCTGACATCGATTTTGCGGACGGTATTGCTAAGAACGTCGGTGAAATAAATGAGCGTCGGGTTTTCGCAGGCGATGCCGCCAGGCAGCGAAATGGAGGTATGCCGATTGGTGCCGTCCATCGTGCCAGCGATACCGGGTTTGCCGACTATTGTGCGTACGGCAAAATCATTCGGGCGCGCAGTGAGGTTCCTGATAGTTTTGTTTTTTCCGTCGCATACCCAGCCGGTTTCGGCGGCGCTGTTGGCGATGGCATTGGGAAAGTCGAAGCGAGAGGCGCGCCCGATCCCGTCGTTGGTGCCTTCGCGCAGCCGTTCGCCCGCAATCGTGGTCCACAAATAACCTTCGTAATGGAAGGTGTTGGTCACGGTGTAACCGCCGTTTTTAGGAGGCTGCTCGTGGGTAAGCACCGGGGTGCGCGGCAGCGACCCAGCATGTGACATAAGCAAAGTGAACGCCGCTAAAGCGACTGCTACCATCAATCTCAGGATTGAGTTCATCACGAACATCCGTAATGCGCGACCGAAGCAGAATGTCGCGCGGGCCGTTGCCTGCAACGTGGCGTTCGTGACGACCACTGTCAAGTGGAGGAAGCGACTTAGGAAGCAACCGCTCGGCTAACAAATAACGTTAAATTCGCCAAATTGACGGAAGTGTTTGTCGAATGAGACGACTTGTTGCAAACGAAGGCGGCGCACGAGCACAAAGGATAATGCGTCGCACATCGAGTAACCCTTGGCTTCGTGATTACGCAGCAGTTCGAGCGCTTGTTTTTCGTCGTGCATTGTTATGGGGAGGAATTCCAAAATTGGGTTTTCGTAGAAATCCGCAACGACGACTTTTCTGCGGATTGGGTGCCGCGCGAAATAAGCGTGAACTTCGCAAAACACAGGCAAAGTAGTCGCGAACCGCGCGCGCTCGCGCATCAGTTGATGTAAGATCGTATTTGCCTTTGACGAATCTTGTTGGCCTGTCGGATCTCGAAACGCAATCCAAAAGGAGGCATCCAGGAAAACTCGATTGTGCATCATTCTTCTCGGTTCACCATTTCATCGTAAGCAGCGCGGCTCGCGGCGTTGTCGTAGTAATCATCTGGCAAAGGCGGCGTTTCGACCCATTTGCCGCCCCGCTTCATGTAACGTTTTGGCGTGCCATAAACGTAATGGTCGTGATTAAGCGCGCCGTCTTCATGCCCTTCGAAAGTGGGATCGGGCGGCACCGCTCGTAACATCGGGTTGTTGGTCCATGCTTCCTCAGGCAATTCCATCTTTTCGTCGATGTAATCGCGAATCACTGCGGCCATGGGTTTGTCGAGGCGAGAAGCTTCTGCCAACACAAACTCATGCTCTGATCTGCTCAAGTAAATTTGTGTTCTAATCATTGGACCTTGCTCCGATTTTTCAGATGGGAGCACGAGCGCCTCCTGCATTTTCAGATTCTGGGGCTTGTGCTCAGGGTACTTTCCCGTTGTAGGTTTTCTCGCCTTCATACATTGCAATGTATATATACATTGCGCCCTCTGTAAAGCGGTTTTCCTAAAATAGTTCCCGTAAAATATGTTAAACCCGAAAGACTTCCGAATCTTCTTCAGTCTGCAGATGCCGCGAGCGAGCGATTTGAAACCGCAGGGCGGTGGCGGCTTTGCCACGCGCGCCAGAGAACCCACATCGGGACTGTCGCAAGACCGGTCCATCCACTAAGAGTCAGGACCATGACGATGTTCGGTTCGTAGCGGAGAAGGCGGAGATGATTGATCGCAATAGGCCAATCCAGGTCGGCGCCGCCGATCAATGGGGGCGACTTCGCGCCGGGATCGCTCAGGTTATGGGCGATGTTAATAAGATTTTCGCACAGCCACGCGACTGAAGTCGCTGTGCCCAAAACGTTGCCCTGACGTCGGAAGCTAAGGGCGGTTATGCTGGGCAGGGCGAGTTGGCCAATGGCACCGCCGTAAGCGGCCAGATTTGGATTAAAATATGCGACGAGGGAATGGCCGACTTCGCGAAAAACGAGGTTTGCGTGGTCGACAACGGCAACGAATCCGGCCGAAGAACGGACCATCAAAGCCACCAACACCCCTATGCCGAGGACAAAGAGGCCCACGGCATCGACAGATACCGGAATCCATTGCTCTTCGCGATTTCGCATAACTGCTAAAATAGCAGGATTTTGGCCGAAATACGCAAATTTTGGGCGTGGTGACGAAATTTTTTAACGCAAACGGGCCGTTGCAAAATGCCGCTGAGCTGAAGCGCGACGCGCTAGACGATCTCGAAACGTCTCAATTCTTGGGCATGAGCCGATATTCCATGCTGTCGACCAACGCCTGCAGGCTGGCTTCGATGATGTTGTCGTCGACGCCGACGGTGCCCCATTCGGCTTTGCCGTCGCTGGACTGGATGAGCACGCGCGTTTTGGCGGCGGTGCCCGTGCGCGAATCGATGATGCGCACTTTGTAGTCCGTCAGTTTGATTTTTTTGACTTCGGGATAGAACTCAGCCAACGCGGCGCGCAACGCTTTGTCCAACGCGTTCACCGGGCCGTCACCTTCGGCGACCGTGTGCGCTTCTTTGCCGTCGACCTGGACTTTAATGGTCGCTTCGCAAACGGATTTGCCGTGTTCGCCGCGCATGGAGACATGATAGCCGTGCACTTTGAAGGGCAGGCGATGATGCCGCAACGCTTTGCGGATCAAAACGGCGAGCGACCCGGCGGCGGCTTCAAATTCGTAACCTTCG
>JAICXV010000019.1 GCA_025934545.1 Verrucomicrobiia bacterium | reverse complement strand
CCGCCCAAACCAAAACCCGGGACGGAATACAGAACGTTGATGGTCCCGCTGGGACGCCGAAGGTAATGTGATGGCTTGGGTCCGTTGGCTTCTTTAACAATGGCCATCTCGCCAACACGCGTTTGATACGCGTTGGTATTGCCGCCGGTGATGCGATAAACGATGGAAGGTTCGAGCGGCACAGCCGGGAGTTTGCCGCGGTCGATGCCAAAACGTTCGATCAATGTTTCTTTGCCCAGCACGTTATCAAAGGGCAGCCATGCCGAAGTTGTGATCGCGCCATTGATAATTTGGGTTTGATCCATTTGGCCCCGGACGCGTTTATCGGGAATGATCTCGGTCGCAAAGCAATATAAATAGAGCCGGCCACGGATAATTTTTGACATGCCGTAATTGAACGCGGCTCCCGGAAAGGCGCGATTCCCACGGGGTTCGTTGGCCACAATTCCTAACGCCACGCCCGCGCCATCGACGACTTCAGTGTTGGGCACGATTTGCCAGAGAACGGTGCGGTCGGTTGCGGGCGGTTCGGGATTGACGATGCGATTGCTCCGCAGAATACCATGGTGCGGGACGCCGAGCACATGCCCGTTGAGTTCGCTGCCGAAGCAAACGCGACCGTCAATTTCGAACCGGCGATTGTCGGGATATTGTTTGAGATGGCTCGGGTTGCGAAATGGTCGCGTCGCCGGCAAAACATGGATTGTCCAGCCTGCGCCTTTGTGTTTGCCCCCGGAATTGGCGACGATTGAAACAACGCCAGGCTTCAAACCAATGATCCACCCGTTGGAAAGCAGTTCAACGCGCGTTGGGTCGGAGCAGGTCCAACTGGCTGCGATGAAGGATTGGTCGGAATTGAGGTTGAGCTTTTGAGCATCGCCGACGTGCAGGCGGACTTCGTGGGCTCTGTCTTGAAAATTAAAAAAATCGGAGGCGCAGCCGCACAGCGCCGCGCAAAGGACCGCGATCAGCAAACGTCGCATCACATGCCCATAATTTGATAGCCGGAATCAACGTAGATGACTTGTCCCGTGATGGCACCCGCGCCGTCGCTGGCGAGGAACGTTCCGGTTGCACCGAGCTCTTCGGGCAGGACATTGCGTTTCAATGGAGCATGCGCTTCGTAGTGTTTGAGCATGTCGGTGAAGCCGGCGATGCCACGCGCCGCAAGGGTATTGACCGGGCCGGCGCTGATGCAGTTCACGCGGATTTTTTTCGGACCAAGATCGTAGGCAAGATAGCGCGTGCTCGATTCGAGAGCTGCTTTGGCCACGCCCATCACATTGTAATGCGGTACGACTTTTTCGGAGCCGTAATAGCTCATGGCCACGATACTGCCGCCGTCCGTCATCAAGGGAGCGGCACCGCGCGCCAGCGCAATGAGGGAATAGGCTGAGACATCGTGTGCGACGCGGAATGCTTCGCGCGTTGTGTTCAGGAAAACTCCCTCCAGCGCTTCGCGCGGCGCGAATGCGACGGAGTGCAGGAGCAAATTCAGTTTGCCAAATTTTTTGCTGACCTCGGAAAAGACGTTGTCGATGTCGCCGTCTTTGGTGACATCGCATTGGACGAGCAGGGTGTCTTTGCCAAAAGTACCGGCGAGTTCTTCGACGTTTTCTTTGAGACGTTCGCCCTGGTAAGTAAACGCGAGGGTCGCACCAGCTTGATGCCAGGCCTGCGCGATGGCCCAGGCGATAGAACGTTTGTTCGCTACACCCACGACCAAACCGATTTTTCCGTTGAGCAACATACTTGTCGAATTGAGCAAGCGCGCGCGGCGATGTCAAGAAAACCCGATGTGAAACCATCGTCGCTGCGACGATCAATGACCTTTCCAACCCGCGCCTCGCACGACGCGTCCCGGCATCGCGCCAGTGTGCTCGCCGTCTTTGATGACTTGGACGCCATTAACAAACACGTGCAAAACGCCAGTGGCGAATTGTTGCGGCTGTTCGTAGGTGGCGTGGTCCTGGATGTGCGCGGGGTCGAACACAACGACGTCGGCGAAGTTGCCACGCTTGAGAACACCGCGTTTTTTGAGATGCAGATTTTGCGCCGGCAATCCGCTGAGACGATGAACAGCCTGTTCGAGAGTGAGCAATTGTTCGTCACGCGAATATTTTCCAACGACGCGCGCGAAATTGCCGTAAGCGCGTGGGTGCGGATGCGACTTTAGAAATGGGCCTTCGGGGGCCATTGATCCGGCGTCGGAACCAAAGCTAATCCATGGAACCTGGATTTCTTTGCGCACATTCTTTTCATCCATCAAAAAATAGACGGTATCGACACGGCTGCCGTCCTCGATGACCATGTCCATCGCGGTTTCTTCCGGCGATTTCCCTCGCAGCTTGGCGATTTCGGCGAGTGTTTTTCCGGTGAGCGGTTTGAGGGTTGGATTCTTGAAGCCGCACAAAATGATTTTGTCGGGCGAACCGGCGGCGAGGAAAAAGTTTTCCCACTTATCGCTGGGCGAATCCATTTCTACTTTCACACGCTGGCGAATTTCAGGATCGCGCAAACGTCGGATCCATTGCGAGAGGCCGCCTTCCTGCACCCACGGCGGCATGGCGGCGTCGAGACCGGTTTCCGCGGCGGTGTAGGTGTACATATCTGCGGTGATTTTCAGTCCCGATTTTCGCGCGGCTTCGATCTTCGCAATCAAAGCGTCCATTTTGCCCCAGTTCGACTGTCCGGCGGCTTTGATATGGTAAATTTCCGCCGGAATATGTGCGCGCCGGGAAATGTCAATCAGTTCGTCAGCGGATTCGAGCAACCGGTTCCCTTCGCTGCGCATGTGAGAGATGTAAATGCCATTGTATTTTGAAGCGACCTTGCACAATTCAACCAACTCATCTGTTTTCGCAAAAAAAGCGGGCGCGTAAATCAGCGATGAGCCGACGCCGAGCGCGCCTTCTTCCATCGCCTGGCGAACGAGGCCGCGCATGCGGTCTAATTCAGCCGGAGTCGGCGGACGGTTCTGAAAACCGATTTCGTGGATCCGAACCGTGGTCGCGCCGACAAATGACGCGATGTTTGGGGAAACTCCGCGTGCGGCTAGATAATCAAGAAATTGGCCAAGCGTTGTCCATTCGACATCGAAGTGAATATCTTTTTGGCCGGCGACGGCGTCGCGCTTCATCTTTTCGTTGAGCGGCCCCGGCGAGTCGCCTTCGCCAAAAATTTCGAGCGTCACGCCCTGGCGGATGTCACTCTGCGAACGGCCGTCGTAAAGTAGTGTGTCCTCTGCCCAACTGAGCATGTTGATGAATCCGGGTGATACGGCCATGCCGGTGGCATCGATTTCGTTGCGACCTTTTCCAGAAATTTTGCCGACGGCAGCGACGGTGTCGTTTTTTATTGCAACGTCGCCAACAAAACTTTTTCCACCCGTGCCGTCGTAGATAGTTCCGTTTCGGATGACGACATCGTATTTTGGCGCGTCTGCCAGGCAATGGCCGGTCAATGCAAGGGCGGCAAAAAAAGTGGCGAGACGTAACATAGTATCGGTTTTGCGTCGCGCCAATGCGACACCGCTGGGCGCGTTTTCGATTAGCCTGCCGGAGTAGGAATGACGATTTTTTGGCCGATACGCAACCGGTTCCAGTTGACCCCGGGATTAGCATCTTGGACCTGCTTCATTGTGATCTTCTTCATGCCGTCGGCCTGGAACTTTTTGTTGTAAGCCTGCACAACAGCGGAAAGCGTGTCGCCGTCCTGGATGGTGTAAGACAACCCGTTGTCGTTTGTCGGCGTGGTGTCGACGGGACGCGTGTCTTTGTCTTTTCCTGCCATCGAGCGCGAGGAAGGCGCCTTTAGGATTAATTTTTCCACGTCGGCGATGGCCTTCTTGATCTCGTCAGAGATGACCTGTTTGTCCGATTCGCGTTTCTTATCCACTTCCTGGATCTTCTCTTTCAACGTTCTCAGGTCGTCATGCGTCGACGAATTATTGTTCGCTTTGGAAAGTTCATCGGTGAGCTTGCTGATGCGCTCTTCGAGTGCGTTGATTTTGTTTTGCAATGAGGTATTTGCCGCCTGCAGCGCTTCGACATCGGCAGACATGCGTTTGTAACGTTCTTCGGCGTCCTGTTTGTCGGCCAACGCGGCGGCGGAATTGGCCGTTTGAGCAAAGAGCGGGCCTTGCAGGGCTAAGAGCAGCGTGAGAAAAACCAAAATCCTTTTCATAAACGCGACATTAAAACTCTGACGCAATCATTTCAAGCCTCTTGCGACGCATATGCGCTTTTGCCGAAAACATCGCCAAACACACGTAAAAACAAGGATTTCCGAAGAAAGTCTGAAACCTTAAGCCTTGCTCGTGCCTCTAAAAATTGGTACTCTGTGTGAAATAAGGGACGGTGTTAAGTTGAATGAAAACGTGCTGCCGCTGCATGGCGTATTTGGTTGTTCTGCACGCCTGCTTTCTAGCGGCGACAGCGGCGCGAGCGAATGTGTATGCGACTAATTTGAGGGTTAGGCATTCGACCAATAATGCGGCAATCACCCCGGGCAACCCCGTTGAAATCAGCTATATTTTGAATGAACCGGCCACCGCTGGACTCACGCTGCAGATCCTTTCCGATACAAATCTGATCAATTCGTTCGAGATAACTTCCAACGCGCCGGGCGCGATGCGCGGGACTAATTCTATTTTCTGGGATGGCACGGATACAAATGGGTTGGCCGTCGCCGACGGGTTATATTCCATTTCCATTACTGCCCGGTCCGACGGCTTCGATGACTGGACGCAAACGACTGACGACACAAATGATGGCAATTTCGTTTTCGAACCACGCGGAATCGCCGTCAATCAAAACAGCAATAGCCCCTTTTATGGCCGTGTCTTCGTCGGGAACGCGCACGCCAGCGGTGGTTCGACGGATAAGCCGGGCGCAAACGTCGGCATTTTAAAACTGAACGCTGATGGCAGCCCGGCCGATGAAGGCATTTTCAGCACCGGCGGTTATCCGTGGGCGGGCGACTTCTATAGCCCGTGGAAAATTGACGTTGCCACGGATGACAAAGTTTATATCAACGATTGGAACGCGCTGACTGAAGGAATCGTGCTCGCGTTTGATGAGGAAATTTCGAACTACACGACCATCCTCAATGATGATAATTGGCCGAAGGGAGGGTTCGCGGACCTCAGTGGCCCTGCTATTACTGGCGGCGGTACAAACACACAACTTTGGATGGCCGATGTGAGTACCAATTTCGGTGGAAGTGTTGGCGTGGTTGGGTTCAATGTCGATAGCAACGGCGTCGTCGCCGACAACGACACGGGGTTCGTCGTGGTCTCAGCCACGAACTCTGATTTGGACCAAGCTCCCTACGATGTTTCACTCGATCGCAACGGGAATATTTACACCATTCAGCGCATCACGGATTTGGACTCGCCCGAAGAACGGGTGTTTCGCTTTCCGGCCTATGACGGGACCAACGCGATGACAAATGCGATTTGGAAAGTCGGCCACAACGACGACTCGTTGATCAATGCCTACGGGGTTGCGGTTGATTCGGGGGGTAACTTCGTCGCGGTTGCAGCACGTGGTTACGGCAGCGAAGGAGCGTTTCAATTCGGCGGGTTTTCGATTTTTAATGCGCAAAACGGCGACCTCGTAGCGCAATTTCAAGACGGCACAAATTCCTGCGCGGATGTGGCGTGGGACGCGCTCGGAAATCTTTATGTGACGGATGCCGGCGAAAGCGTCTGGCGCGCTTATTCCCCGCCGGGCACAAACCAGTCGACCACGGTGTCAGTGCCGATGATCCAGGTCTATTCGCAGATCATTCCGCCGCAGTTCACGACACCGACGTTAAACGACACGCAGGACGCGCTGCAATTTACGCTGCTAGGCCAGAGCAATGTGACGTATCTCGTCGAATCAACGACGGATTTCCAGACCTGGACACCGGTCGCGACGAATTACGATAGCGTGTTGACCGAGCGACCGTTCACGGTGGCGATCACCAACGACATGGAGTGCTTCAGGGCTTCGGTCGTCCCGTAACATATAATTCGACTGCTTTACTTCGGTGTTACAATTCCACTTTACACTACTACCTTGGTAGTATTACTGTGGTAGCTGAACATGATAAAACGTCCAGCGCAACGTATCGGCGATCTTCAATTGAAAATCCTGCGGGTCCTTTGGGGTCGCCCCAATATTTCGGTGCGCGAGGTGTTTGAGGAACTTGGCGCCGAAGGCAAATGGGCTTACACCACCATCGCCACGATGCTAAAAAAGATGGAGGTGCGAAAACTGGTGTCGCACCAGTTGGTCGAGCGCAAATTTGTTTATCGCGCGGCGGTCAAAGAAGACGATATCGCGCGCAAGATGACGACGCATCTCATCGAACGCGTCTTCGAGGGCAGCCTCGCCGATATGGTGACGCATTTGTTGCAAACGCGTGAGATCAGCAGCACTGAATTGGACGAACTCGAAAAACTAATCGCCGAAAAGAAAAAGAAAGGGCGCAAACAATGATACCGGATTTAACATTTTGGTGGCGCTTGTTTGCGCTGCTCGCTTTAGAGTCAGCGGCGGCTGTCGCGATAGCGTGGGCCGTGGCGCGAGTGACGCAGTCGGCGGTTCTTTGCAGATTCGTTTGGCGCACCGCGATGGTTTGTTTGTTGCTTGTGACCGTGACGAATCTGACGGGCATCGGACATCTGGCGACGCAATACTTGTGGCGCGCCCGCGACTCCGCCAATCCCGATTACGTCCCGCCGGTGGAAAAGCGCGTGGATGTGCACAGGGACGAAAAGAATGGGCTTTCAGTGACGCGCACGATTTCGGTTCGACAACCGGACATCAACAAAGCGATTTGGTGGCCGGCAGTAATTTGGCTTCTTGGCGCCGTCGCGATTTGCACGAGACTGGCGACTGCTCACGGACTTCTGATGATTCTCCGACGGATGCGGCGGCCGATCAAATGCGAGGAGGCAAGCCGTCTGGCCAAAATGTTTGGAATCCGACGGCGTGTCGTGGTGGTGCCAGCGCATGGGATAAATGCGCCATTCGCATTCGGAATTTTTGGCGCAGTCATCGTTGTTCCAGATTCGTTTGAAGAAAAATTCAGCTCCAAAGAGCGCGAAGTCATCATCACACATGAACTGGCCCACCTCGCCGCGCACGATCCGGTCTGGCACTCGGCAACTTCTTTTATCACCGCGATGCTGTGGTGGCATCCGCTCGTTTGGATGGCGCGCCGCTGGTTGCATGACGCCGCGGAATTGGCGGCCGACGAAGCCGTCGCGCGTATCGAAAACGGTCCGGAAACTTTGGCCAGTTGTCTTGTGGCCATGGCGCGTCAAGTCACCGGTGTCTGGCGATGGGGCGGCGTTGCCATGAACGGGACGGAACGACCATCGAATCTACGACGGCGGATCGAGCGACTGATGATTTTGCGCGACGAAAAACTATTTTGCCCAAGTTTCCGCCAAGGTATTTTGCGCATCGTTGCAGCGCTCTGTTTTCTTGCGGTGACGTTTGTGGTGGTTGGCTGGGCGCAGGACAATCCGACGCTCATTCAAACGAACGGCAAAGCGAACCTGCAAAACTCACCCGTTGCGGTCGTTTGGCGAAGCATGACAGGCAAAGTTCCCGCGACGCCATCGTTGCTTCCTGCCATGTTACAGAACGGAAAAGTGCTTTATGAACAAGGCAAACTTGCCCAGGCAATGGGCCAGTTGAAGATGGTGACGATGATCGATCCGAGCAATAAAGCCGCGTTCTATTATTTGGAACTCATTCGTGAAGCCGGCTACAAAAATCGCGCCGCGCGCCGAGAACGGACCAATCCTGACTGGCTCTATCCGACATTTCCGGCAAAACCGGTGTTCGGTGGTGGCGATCCAACCGGAACGGGATTGTGGATCCAACCGCAGCGGGAGGGAAGCGACACGAATCCTGAATTGCTCTATCCGACGCTGCCCGCGAAGCCAGTGTTCGGCGACAATCCGCTCATTGGAATGGAAGCCGCACAACCGGTGCCTTTGATTTACCAAACTTCGACGCAACCGACTACGTTAACAGTCGCACCAGTGGTCATCGCAGATACCAACGCAGCGTTGTATTCCAAAACATTTCATCTCAATCCAACCGCCGTTCTCGAGAACCTGAAAGCCTGGCGCGGAGATGTTGTAAAAGCTGCAGCGGTACAGAACCAACCGCTGAATGTCGTGTTGCATCGTGCGTTGAAAGATTGGTTCAAGGAACTGGGCGTAGACTTCAAACAATCGGGTAAAGCGCTTTTCTTCAATGATAGAACCGGACTGATGTTGGTCCGTGGGACGTTGCAGGATCTGGAGACGGTCGAAACGGCGGCGACCGCCCTGAATTCAACGGAGGCCCAGATTCTAATTAATGCAAAACTACTCGAGCTTGATGCCAGCGCCGAAAAAACACTTAAGCGACGAATCGAAGACGTGAAGAATTTGAAGCCCGATGACTACGCGTCGCTCCTCAGTACGCTGTTGAAAACGACCGGAACAGTTATCGTAGCGGCGCCCACAATGTCCACGCTGTCGGGTCGTCCGGCCATGCTTTCGATTGGCAGCGACGCTCCCGGTGCGCCCAGAATTTCAATTCAAGTAACACCCAAGCTGACATTGGACGGTTATTCCATTCAACTTGACTGCGTCGTCTCGCAATTCAGCGGCCCAGACGATCAAGCCAAGTCACGAGTCATGCCGGTCAGCGGCGTTTTGCCGGATGGTTACACGTTGGTGGCCATATCAGACGACAGCAAAACGTCGGCCAAAAAGTTGGTCGCGTTTATTACGGCTACAGTGATAGATAAACGCGGCAACCGAGTGCATAGCCAGGCAGAAAGCGATAAACACGCGCAACAGTAAGCCGCGCGCTCACGGGGCGACCTAGCGCGTTATTTTTTCGCTCCAAACATTTTCGCCGCCATTTGCAGTCCCATTTTTTGCATGGCCTGCTGGCCATCCAGGAACTTTTGGAATGAAGCGAGTTGGTCGGTGTTCAGGATACCTTGCGCGCGTTGCAGGTATTGTTGGTTCAGCTTGCTCAACTCGTCGAAGAACGTGTTCATTTTGTCGGGGTCGAGCATGGAAGAGAAGTCGCCATTGAACTTCGATTTGTCGGAAAGGTCTGTCGTGAATTTGAAGTTTTGCCGTTCCTGCGTCATCGCTTGAAACAATTGGTCTTCCTGAACGTCGGTCAACGGAGCACTGGCGTCGAGTTGGTCTTTGAAACCGCTTACAGCCATGCGGTCGGCCATAGTTTTCTCGTAAGATTGGAATTGAGAGAAGTTCGCGTCGCCAAGGAATTCTTTGATCTTTGCATCGGCGTCGTCGTTCGCAGCCTTCATCTGTTTGCTGAGTTCAGCGCGTTTGGTGGCATCCATATCACCATCGAACATCGACATTCCAGCGTCAGCAGCGGCCAATTGCTTGTTGACGATCAATTCCTTGAGCCCGCTGGATTGTTCGGGGGAAAGCCCAAGTTGAGCAAACAACTTGCCGTAATTTTTCTCTGTTATCGGCCCAAACATCGCTTTCTGCTGCTTTTTGATCATCTCCCGCATTTCTGGATTCTTCGAAATTTCCTTCATCATTCCGGAAAAGGCGTTGTTGTTTGTCGAATCGCCGCCTGCCGAAGCTTGCGCTTTCTTGCTCGCGCGGACCGCCTCCTGAACACTTGCCGTTGTCTTGGACTGAGTGTTCTCCAATTCCTGGCGCATCGCCGCGGTGCGCCGTTCCTGCGTATCGACAGACGATTGAAGCGTGGTTACTTTTTCCTGAAGAGTGCTAACGGACGCTTTGGAATCGTTGCTCGTTTTGATTTCGCGCAAATAAAGCGCGCCGAAGATGATGGTCGTTCCGAGGAAGACCGTGATCAGGATATTTTTCATAGTTAGGTTATTCCCTGAATACTACAGAAGATCGCCTGTGAAAGTTACAAAATCACAGTTCGTTTGTAATGTTGACTCCGTTGTCATCTGGATTGTCAACCCGCGGTCGATGCCTGCGGCGCAATCGGAACTGTGAAAGCCCGGTATAGAACAGGACGACAAAAGCATACGCGACGATGCCCAACCCGATGGCGAACGGTGCCGAAGCTAGGTCGCTGAAATAAATCAAAGCCAAACCGACCAGCGCCGTCAAAAGGGTTTCACCCAGGAGCGACAGAATCACCAGGCGCAGACGGGTCTGTGACATCCGTTCGGAATACCAAATGCGATAACCGTCTTCGCCCATCGACCGCATCAGCCATGCCGAATGAAAATTTCGTGACGCGACCAATAGGCCCGTCGTGGTGATAATGATGGCCGTCAGCGGCCATCGCGCAAACGTGAAGCAGAGCACGACGTTCAGAAGAATTCCCCAGCGCCACCCCAAAAACTTTGCAATGGGATTGCCTTCCAGCGCGAGGCTCGGCGTTGCGACATACGTGCTAAGAAAATCCATGCCGCGTCCAAAGAAAAGCAGTGCGAGCATCAGCATGTAGTCGCCGCTACCGAAAGAAAAAGATTCGGACATGGTGTCCGGTTATTTTTTGCCGTAAAGGTCGTCCGGAT